>DASYWL010000316.1:0-8012 GCA_035936055.1 Thermomicrobiales bacterium | reverse complement strand
CCGCCGTTCGCAGCGCGCATGGCGGTCTGTGTTGCCTGCGAGGTGATCCCGAGAATCCGCCGATGGTATCCACGATGAAACCCGCACATCAAAGTGCGGGTCTACCTGTTGGCGGAATCAGACGGTGAGACCGAGAACTGGACATCCGGGCTTGCACCGCATGCGGACGGTCGCTGTGACCGTCTTGATCGTCGCCAGACTCGAATCGCGACAGAACCCACCCCCAATGACTGGTTCTACGGGATCCCCTACCCCGCTTGGGTCTCGTATTCCCAGAGCTGGCGGTGAATCTGCAGGTGACCGGTGTGCAGGGCGATGTGGTCGATGGCGTGCATCAGCCAGTCGGCGTTGGTCCAGCCCTCGAGATCCGGGCGCTCGGGCGCCGGATCGCCCCCGTAGTCGGCCTCCGCCATCCCGTCCAGCACAGCATGCAGCTCCTCGAGGAAGGCGGCGAAGCGCGCCTCGATGTCCGGCACCGCCGCCGTCGCCTGGAACTCGCTGTCGCGATCACGATCGATCGCCTTGCGGCCAACCATGTGCAGCGCGTGGAACTCGGCAGCGGAGACGGCGTGGACTGCGAGTGCGGCGAAGGTATTCATCTCGTGATTGCCCTCGCGTGCTGCCGCCGGCCTCCAGGTGTTGAAGTCCTCCTGCGGGATGCCCTGCAGCGTCTCCAGCAGAGCATCGACGTGCGTGCGGATGGAGCGTTCGATGGCGATTCCGATCGGGGTCATGGCACATCCCTCCCTGTGGCTCAGGCGATCCCAGCGGTCATCCGCGTCATCCAGTTGCGCTCGTCACCGATCGTCATCGTTTCCCCGTGACCGGGATAGACGATGATGTCGTCCGGCAGGTCGAGCAGGCGAGCGAGACTTCGCAGCATGGCCCTGTGGTCGGCGTCCGGCAGGTCAGTGCGGCCGTGCCCGCCGGGGAAGAGCACATCGCCGCCGAGCAGTGCCTGCTGTGCTTCGCTGTAGAGCGCGATATGCGATGGGTCGTGTCCCGGCAGGAAAAGGACGTCGAAGGTATGCGACCCGAGCATAACTTGGTCACCCTCCTCGAGATGGCCGTCCGGCGTGACCGGCGCGATCGTGAAGGGCAACTGCATGACCGCGCTGCCGGGTTTGGCGAGGCGAGCGTCCGCCTTCGGATGCGCGAGGACCGGCGCGCCGAGCGCGTCCCGCAGGGCGTTGGCGTCGACGATGTGGTCCCAGTGGGTGTGCGTCAGCACGATCGCCTTCACCGTCACCCCGGCGTCGCGGGCTGCCCCTGTAATGGCGTCGTGCGTCCCCGGCGGTGCGTCGATCAGAAGCGCCTCGCGGCTGTTCGAGTCCACCACGAGAAATGCGTTGGTCTGAAGCGGGCCACCGGGAATCTGCTGAATCCGGAGCGATGTTGGCATGCTCGTGTCTCCCTGTGCTGTGTGGCCCCAGCAGTGTATTGAGGGCCGGAAGAACGATGTGTAGCTGGTGCGGCATGTGCGCGTCGGCACCCAACTTGCGACGAGCGACAGGAACGGACGCCATCGTGCGATGTGCATCCGTTCGTGATGCTGCGCCAGCCATTCGGGACTATTATGAGCTTTCGTCCCGCGGGTCTAGATGAGCAATCGCGCCCGCCGACCATCTTGATAGCCGATGACGAACCGGCGATCGTCGACCTGCTCGCGCAGTTCCTTGAGGATGAGGGGTACGCAGTAGAGCGGGCCGGCGATGGTCAGGCTGCGTTGGAGCTTGCCCGGCGCCTGCAGCCGGATCTCATTATCGCGGACGTGATGATGCCGCGCATGAGCGGATTCGAGCTGGTCGACGAGTTGACGAGCAGCGACAGCAGGATGCCGGTGATTCTGATGAGTGCGGCGGTCATCTCGCGGCGGGACGAGGTGGCTTTCATCGCCAAACCGTTCGACCTCGGCGAGCTGCTCGACTTGGTCGAGAGCAACCTTCAGCGGCGCGTGGTCTAGGACCCATCCGCAGGGGAACAGAACATCGACGGGCGGCTTCCTCGAAGGGATCGCCCATTTTCGCGTGCGACCTGACAGTTCCTCGGCAGGCGCCGAACGCCCACGGGAGCCGTCACCCTTCGCTTCGGGCTTCAGTCGGCGGTCAGCATGACGGCCAGTTGATTGCTCTGTGCCATCGAGAGTTCGACAGGGACAACGAGCCCGTGGGGCCGTGATGGCGGTGCCTACGAGCGAACGCGGCCGGTTTCGAGGAGGTGCTGGACCTGCTTGCGGGTCGGTACGCCGAACGGTCCAACCTCCGTCACACTCAGCGCTGCCACCGCATTGGCGAACTGGCCCGCCTTCTGTGCGGAGACCCCGCGCTCGGCCGCCTGCAGGAAGAACGCCGCCGCAAAGACATCCCCTGCGCCGGTGAGGTCCTTGACCTTCACCCTGTGTCCCGGGAGCTCGAGCTTCTGGCCATGTGCGATCACCTGTGCGCCTTCAGGCCCGCGTGTCATCACGCTCAGGCGGCGCTCCCCCACCCGGTTGACGATCTCACGGGTGTAGACGATCTCCTCGTCACTGACGATCACGCTGTCGAGACGATCCACCAGCGCGCCCGGCAGCTTGAGCGGAATGTGCTTGACCGGACCACCGGTCGAGTGTGGCCACTCGCGCATCCAGCCCTGCGGGGTGGCGCCGAGAAACTGCGAGGTCAGGCCCGTGCAGGCACGCGGATCGAGCTCGTCGGCGATCGGGCCGAGGTGGACGATCTTCGCGTTGCGCCAATGGGGCGGCAGGCCGTTGAGGTCGATCGGCCCGGCCCAGTGCGGCATCGTCTGCACGCGGCGGTCGGCCCGGTACTCGTTGATGAAGGCGGTCGGGACCTCGGCGTCCTGGACGATGATGTTGATGCGCTCGTCGAGGTAGGGCTCCAGCGACGGAATCTGCATCCCCGCGACCTCCTGCCCGAAGACGCCACGGGTCAGCACCGCGACCCGTGCGCCGAGCCGCGCAGCCGTCATCGCCGAGTAGAGCGCGGTGCCGCCGAGCACGGAGTCGCCTCCCGGCAGGAGGTCCACAGTGATGTGCCCGATGACCAGATAGTCGGGGGTGGGCATCCGCTGGGTGACGGAGCGGCCCCCACCGGGGCGGAAGGGCTTGCGCTCGTGGCGATTCGGGGTGCGACGGGACGACTCGGGCGCATCGCGCCTGGGTTCCTGTGACATGGCGATGGCTCCAGTCGTGACGGAGACGGGGCGGGTCAGGCCTTCGGCAACACAGTGATGCGGCGCTCGGTGCCCTCACCGCTGCTCTCGGTGCCGACATCGGGGTGCGCGCGCAACGTGAGGTGGATGATGCGGCGCTCGTTGGGCGGCATCGGCTCCAGGGTCACCGGGCGATGGCTGCGGCTCACCTGCCGCGCTACCCGCTCGGCCAGACCGATGAGCGACTCCTCACGGCGGGAGCGGTACCCCTCGATGTCGATGATGACGCGCGACCACGTATCGAGCTTTCGGTTCACGATCAGATTGACGAGGTGCTGCAGATGCGAGAGATGCTCACCGCGGCGACCGATCAGCATGCCGAGGTCGCTGCCGAGCACGTCGATGAAGATCGTGGGGGGATCATCGGGGTCCAGCGGCACTGACGACGGGTTGTCGACCGCCATCACGTCGGCGTCGACACCCATGTGGTCGAGCAGATCGCGCACCACCTGCTTGGCGACGGCTTCGTCCTCGGCGTCGACTCGCTCAGCAACGGCCGGGGCGGGCATGGTGCCGCGCCGAGATGGACGATCGTGCGGCGAGCGGCGACCGCGGAGGCGGTCGTTCTGCCCGCCGGGACGCCCCACGGCGCGCTGGACAGCGCGCGGCTCCGGCTGGGACGCCTGCCCCTTCGCGGTCACGCGGACCAGCGCCTCGTCCTCGTGGTCGTCGCTCGCCTCGACGAGCACCTCGACCTCAACCTCGTCTCGCGAGAGCTGCAACTCCTCGAGTGCGAGGCGGATGGCCTCTTCGGTCGAGTAGGCCTGAATCTCCACACTGGTTCGTCGCTGCATGTGCTCAGCTCACCCTGTCTGATGCCACTGTCGGCCGTGCGGAATAGACCACACCCGCCGGAGCAGCAGCCCGGTGCTCTCTTGCTCTACCGCTTGCGGCTTTTCTTCCGCGACTTCCTCGGGGGAGCCGGTGCGGCGCTGCCATTGCCGTTGTCTGGCTTCCGAGATTTTGGCGCGAAGTTGGCGGCGGCGTCCACCCGATCACGGTAGGAGGTCGAGGTGTCGCGTCGTTTTGCCGCGAAGGGAGATGACGCCTCGCCGTTCGCCTGCTCCCCGTCGGCTTCGACCGCGACGGCGTCGTCAGCGTCGGTCTTTTGGGTACTGGCCTTGGTTGGCTGCTGCTCCTGGACTTGGCGCTGGCGTTCCTGAGCCTCTTCCATCTTGCGCTGCATCCAGCCCTGGAAGCCGGTCTTCTGCTGTGCGGCGGCGCCACCGACCACGACCACCTCATCGAGTGGCTTTGGCTCACGGTAGCCAAGGCGGCGGTGCTCCGGCAGCTCCGGCAGCCATGGGAACCATTCACCGAGGCTGCCCCAGCCGGTGATGAACCACTGCTGGATGACGGAGTAGACGCTCTGGGTCGCCCAGTAGATCACCGGGCCCGCGGCGAAGGTCCAGCCGAAGAGCACGACCATGAGCGGCATGAAATTCATCATTACGTTCATGATCTGCTGCTGCGGGTCATCGCTCTTGGGCTGGTTTGCCGGGCGCATCATGCGGGTCTGCACGAACTGGAAGAGACCGGCCAGGATCGGCAGCACATGCCATGGGTCCGGCTCGGCCAGGCTCTCCATCCAGAGGAAGCCCTCGCCCCACTCGCCGATGTTGTCGCCTGAGAGGTTATAGATGGCGCGGTAGAGCCCGAAGAAGATGGGAATCTGGATCAGCATCGGCAGACAGCCGGCCATCGGGTTGACGCCGTGCTGCTGGTAAAGCGCCATCGTCTCCTGCGAGGCGCGGGCACGATCCTTGCCGTACTTTTTCTGGATCTCCTTGATCTTCGGCGCGACCTCCTGCATCGCCTTGCTGGAGCGCGTGGCCTTGATGGTCAGCGGCAGCAGGAGCGTCTTGATGATGATCGTGAAGACGATGATGGCGAGGCCAGCGCTGCCGGTGAAACTGGCGATGGAATCGAGTGACCACTCCAGGAACTCCCGGAACTGATCCCAGACGGGGATGCCGGGCGCGAGGGTGGTCAGGACATCAACGAGCACGAGGTGCGTTCTCCTCTAGATGACGCCGGCGTGAGATGGGTGCGGTGGAGTCTCCCGGTATCCGGGTTTCTGCGTGATAGCGGCACAGGTGTGACGGGCGGGCACAGCGATGGTCGCGCGCTCGGCGCCGTTCAGATCAGTCCACTGGGTCGTACCCGCTGCCACCGAACGGATTGCAGCGCAGGATTCGCCAGATCGCGAGCCGTCCGCCCTTGAGGATACCGTATTTATCCACTGCCTCGTAGGCGTATTCGGAGCATGTTGGGTAGTACCGGCAGCTCGGTGGCAGGCTTGGCGAGATGGCGACCTTGTAGAAGCGGAGCATGGCAAGGACGAAGCGTTTCATGATGGTGGCTCATGGGTGGCCGGAATTGGTCGCGTCCAGCCGGATGTGACAGGTTCACCGGGCGATGGCGGGCCGCCTGAGGTGCCGGGTGGCACGATCCACAGATCGCCCTTGTCAAGGATACGCTTGAGCGCCTCTTGGGCGGTGGCAAGATCGGGCAGTTCCTCTACCGTTCCGCGCAGGATGAAGACGATATCGTGGCCCGGCTTGAGCCACGGGTGGTAGCCGCGCAGTGCCTCGCGCGTGAGGCGCTTGAGCCGGTTGCGCTGGACCGCCTTGCCGGTGCGCTTGCCGGCGACCACGGTGTAGCGATTCTGTGGCGGGTCGAGATCGTTCGGCAGCACGCGGGCGACGATGGCGCCGTGTGCCCACGCCTTGCCGCGGGATCGGACCCGCCGAACATCACCTTCCTTCTGGAGCCGGAACGGACGTGCGATCACGGGATGCGCTGCCCCTGTTGCTGCCCAGTCAGGAAACAGAACGAGGGCGGGAGCGCATCGGCCTCCCCCGCCCTCGCCCGGACACCGCAGTGCAAGCGTCTACTTGTTCTGCGTGAACTTCTTCTCGTCCGCCACCGTCAGCTTGTGCCGTCCCTTGCGACGGCGGGCTGCCAGCACGGCACGGCCGCCCTTGGTCTTCATGCGCTTGAGGAAGCCGTGCTCCCGGATGCGCGGAATTCGCTTCGGCTGGTAGGTGCGCTTCGGCACGATGGAACTCCTTGTCGCGTGATGGCGGGGCGCTGCCGATCACATGTGCTGCGCCCGGCGACGGGCGCGGTCGTTCGCATTCTGTGTCCTGGTCATCGATTGCGGGATGACGAGGGATGCATGCATGCACGGTCGTCGGTCCGCTGGAGGTATCACCATCGTGGGGATCACCGGACATACCAACACAACCCGCATGCACAGGCTAGGAGAGTATAGGAAATCCGGGGCCGCTGCGTCAATGTGCTGGCCAAGTGCGCCACGTTCAGTAGCTTTGGCGCGATTATCTGAGTCGGAGTTGAGTGGGGTTGTGGTGGCTCGTCTGTCGTCGAGCGCTGCCGAATGCTTCGCTCGCGGACGTTGGCATGCGCACCGGGTGCGTTGACGTCGGGCTGCCGGTTGGGTACTGTACGTACGACTAGTCCGTCTCGCCGCCCTGACCCGTTTGTGGGCAGCGGGGGCGGCGCTGCGACGACCGAGGACTGGCCGACTGCCGGACCTGACGTGGGGAATCACCATGGTTCTTTCCGACCGAGATATCCGCAAGGCGCTGGAGTGCGGGCGCATTCGCATCGATCCGTTCCCCGACCTGGAGAAGCAGCTCGGATCGATTTCGGTCGACTTCCGGCTCGGCAGGACCTTCATGGTCTTCGAGCACAGCCGCTTCAGCTACATCGACCCGCGCCACCCACAGTCGATCGGCGACGCGATGCGCACGATCGTGGCCGAGAACGACGAGCCGTTCATCATGCAGCCGGGGGATTTCGCGCTGGCGAGCACGATGGAATCACTGGAGCTGCCGGACGACCTGCTGGGCAGGCTGGAGGGGCGCTCCAGCATCGCCCGCCTGGGCATCACGGTTCACTCAACGGCGGCGCTCTTCGAGCCGGGCTGGGCCGGGACGGCGACCATGGAGCTCAGCAACCTCGGACGGATGGCCGTCGCGCTCTACCCCGGCATGCGGATCTGCGCCTTCTCGTTCGAGCCAGTCAGCTCGCCGGTCTCGATGCCCTATCGACTGAAGAAGAACAACAAGTACGCGGGGCAACGCGACCCGAAGGCCAGCCTGTTGTCGGAGGAGAACGCTCGCGAGCGCGAGTGACGCCGGGGCGGTGTTTCACGTGAAACATCTCTCCACGTGGACAAGGGCGATGGAGGGGCGCCATAATCTCGGGAGCAATCGGTCTGACACCGCCAGGCCGAGAGGTGGGGCCGTCGTTCGGTCTCGCACGTTCCAAGGAGTTCCCAACGTGGCAGTGGATGTGCTTGAGGATTTGCGACAGCGACTCTTGCCGATGCTGCAGGCGGCGGCGCTGCAGTATGCCAACCGCGTGCCGAACGGCTACCCGGTGGTGATCGATTCGCCGCAGACGGGGGCGGTCGGTATCGAGATTGACCCGAGTTACGCGCTCTACTTCACGCAGGATGCTGACGGTGTCTCGGCGCGGATGTATCGCCGCTCCCCGCGCACCGACAACACGGCATCCTCAGGGCGGGAGAAATTCGGCGGCGCGCCCTACAGCGACGTCCGGCCGTTGGGTGCCGAGGTGAGCGATCAGACGATGCGCAACCTGATCGCCGAGCTGATGTCCTGGTACAACTACCAGCCCGGTGTTCTCTACATCACGGACGATTGAACCTCGGTGCCAGCTGGGGTACGAAGAGGCCGAGGCCCGCGCTGTGGGCCCCGGCCTCTCTCCTGGGCTTGGAGGGCTTCGCGGCGTTTATCTCGTACAGATTC
>DASYWL010000315.1:0-3371 GCA_035936055.1 Thermomicrobiales bacterium | reverse complement strand
GCTGAGCGGTATGCTGTCCTGAGAGAGTGAGAACGCTACGGCGGGGGACTGGTGCTGACCCATGCCTCCGATCACGCAAGCCCGACGAACGTGTGCGCGCCTTGACGACGATCCCCACCGGTCTTGAATGACCAGAAGCAGAACGCGTGCCAACATTGACATAGGATAGCTGCGGCAACTGCCCCGCAACGGCGTGCTGCACTGGTGGCGACATGATCACGGAGACGAACGTCATGGGCGTGCCGGAGGTGCGGAGCTACCAGCGCGAGGTGATCGAGGGCGACGTGGTGATCTGCTACGAGGTGCGCCAGGCCGGTGAGCGCGACTGGCAGCCGGTGCGGCTCTTCCGGGCGATGGCAGGGGTGGTACAGCAAGGCCGGCCCTGACCAGAGGCGCCTCGTCATGCGGCAGTTTGTGTATACTCATCTGAGGGATCCCAGGTTACCGAGCCAATACCGTCATCCGTCGCATGGGTCTACACCGTTATCGATGCGTGTTTATCCAGGTACGCATCCACAGGAGGTTCCATCATGCGCGTTTCCTTCCGCTCCCTGTTCGCGATTCTCTGCACCGTTGCCATCGCCCTGGCCTTGCTGCCAGCCTGGGGGGTGAATGCCCAGGAGGCCACGCCTGAGGCCGGCGGCACCGACGCCATTGCCGTCGTCGACCTCGCGCCCGGCATAACCGCCGAGGTCTTCTCCGGCGTGCCCACCGACCTGGCACCGGGCCAGACGCTCTATACCGTCCGCTTTGTCTTCCAGCCCGGTAGCGAGATTTTTGCCCACGGTCACCCTGGGACCACCTCGCTCGTCGTGGAGTCGGGGACCTTCGGGTGGACCCTGCGCAAAGGCACGGCGCATGTCGTGCGCGGCGCGGCGAGTGGCGAACTCACCGGGACCGAGGAGGTGACCGAGCCAGGGACGGAAGTGATCTTGAACCCCGGCGACGCGATTTACTACGAGGATGACGTTATCCACACGGCGCGTGGAGCCGGAGACGCGCCGACGGTGATCCTGGGATCGATGTTGCTCGAAAGCGGGGCGCCGCTCCTTCATGAAGCCGCTGAGGCGACCCCCGCTTCGTAAGACGTGACGGTGGCTAGGAGGCCTGGGCTTCCCCTCCAGTGCCCGCATGCGGATCGGTCTCCCTCAAAGACGGATCCACCGACAACCGATCGACACGACGCCGGCCTCGGGTTCACCTGGGGCCGGCCGCTTGTGTTCCCCGTCCTTGAGATCACCACAATGATCCCGACCACTATCCCGATCGCCGAGGGGATCGTGCTCTGCCTCCATCTGCTCGTGCCGTTGACATGGGCGGCGCTGGGTGTATGCTGGCCATGGGAACCCTAACGACTCGTCAGCTCGCCATCCGGCTCACCCGGGGCGAGGGCAGACCGGGAGCGACGCCGCGGCCGGCCGGGTGGCCCGCTCCGAAAGCAGGAGGACCACGATGTACATCGTCGCGCAGCACAGCATTCGGGACCTGCAGAAGACAATGGAGGCGGGCCAGTCACTGTTCACGCCGCCGCCGGGCTACACGCTCCACCTGTTCCTGCCCAACGCCGAGGGGGGCAAGGCCATCTGCCTGTGGGAGGCCGAGTCGGTCGAGGCCGTGCGGGAGCTGGTCGACGGCGCCATCGGCGCCTACAGCGACAACCAGTACTTCGCCGTGGATGAGGACGCAGCCGTCGGGCTGCAGACCATCACCGCCGGCACGGTCGGCGATTAGTGCGGGGCGGCCCGGGGTGCACCTGGGCCGCTTTCATGTCGAACGTGTAGGGCATGGAGTCGCCGGCCCCAGGTGCCAACGAGGCCGGCGCGCTGTCATCGCCCCCGGCCTCGTTGGCACCAGCGAAGCAAGCCGTCGCGGTGCAGCTGCATCCGGGTCTGCGCGGCATCTCCCGATATGGCCTCATAAACCGCGCCGACAACGAGCAGCGAGCGCATCCCCTCGGTCAGCTGGCTCGTCACGAAGGAGCGGAGCAGCGCACTCCTGCGGCGGATTTCGGTGCCCGGTACGACCTGCTGCCGAAGATTGGCCTCGCCCTGCTCCACCACCGGATCGGCGATCGCCCCGAGGGCGGCGGCCAACTCGCGCGCCCGCTCCTCGCCGAGTGCTTACCCAGGGTCGGGTGGCCACCAAGGGAGACCGCTGGCACGTCGTGCTACTCAGGTTGTCCAGACTCATCCAGCAGTACCCCCAATGACCTCTTCCCTCCCGGCACATGCTCGCCGAGCGGTATCTGCGCCGATTGCGGTAATTGCTGTCCCAGGTCCTGCCGATACAGCACCGCCGTGCTCAGAATCGCGAACGGCAGCGTCACCGCGTAGATCGCGCTGCTCCAGGCGTTGATCTCGTCGATCGCCCGCGACTCCGTGACCAGCAGCACGATTCCGAGCAGTGGTCCGGGCACTGTCCCGAGCACGGTAACCACCAGCAAGGTCGCTGCCGTTCGCCACCAACGCCCCTTGACGGCAATAGCGCTTCGGGCTGGCGCTTGATGCGGTGGCGTATCGTCCAGCAAGACCGCTGGGGCCACGAAACTCCACCGCACCGCCCGCTCGATCGCCCATGGCAGCCCGATCACCGTCAGCTGCGCCAGTACAACCTTGCCGAGCGGCTTTGGCAGCGCTTGCAGCATCGGTCTGAAGTGCGCGTGCATGCCGCGCAGTATCGTTCTTGGCGTGATCGGCTCCCCTCGCTCGATCGACCGATAAATCTCCATTACGGCGGGAACGACGATCAGCAGGCTGGCCAGCTGCTGGATGCTGCCGAACGGGAGCGCTGCCACATAATAGGACACTGGCGTGAACTCCATCAGCTCGACGAGCGTTCGGATCGCAGAATACCGGATTGCCAAGTCGTACACGGCATTGGCCACGATACCGATCGGTATGATCGGCAGCCCAAGCACCGCGAACGCCGGGAGATACCGCAGGTACAGCCGCAGGGTCGAGACAAACGTCGACCACGCCAGCCAAAGCAGACCGCCGACGGCGATCACCGGTGCCAGGAGCATCGCCAGGAAGTACCATGGCGCCCCCATGAGCCGTATCAGCACGATCGACCCGTATCGGGTCGCGGAGCAGAACACATCGGCCGGTGCCGGACCGAAAACCCTGGCGCCGGGCACGGCGATGCTGCTGTCCCGAAGCTGCTCGTGCCAGCCCACCGGATCGGTCCACCGCCGTGTTCGCCGCGGCCCAACCGGTCCGTCGAACTCCCATGCCTGCCGCTCACCCCACCGTCCACGCCAGTTCAGCCATCCCATGGGGTCCTCCGGTTCGACGGAAGGCATGGGGAGTCGCGCCACGACATACTCCACGTCGCGATGCGGTCCTTGCGTCGTGTCGCAGCCGAAGCCAGAC
>DASYWL010000314.1:0-3487 GCA_035936055.1 Thermomicrobiales bacterium | reverse complement strand
TGCCATCGGCTATCCGGGCCGCGAGAACGAGATCGCGCTGCTCGAGCGCCAGCATCGGGAGCAGCCACTCTCGCGACTGTCCTCAGTCACCACGCCTGAGGAGGTCATGCGGGCGGTGCAGGCCGTCCGAGAGGTGCACGTAGCCGCCGAGTTGCGCACCTATATTGTCACCATTGTCGAGACGACACGGGCGCACACGGATGTCTTCCTCGGGGCGAGCCCACGTGGTTCGCTCGCGCTCTATAACCTGAGCCGAGGGCTGGCCTGGATTCGCGGTCGCGACTACGTAACGCCCGACGACATCAAGGCGCTTTCGATTCCCGCGCTCGCGCACCGCATCGTGTTGCATCCATCAGCACGCATGGCGGGGCACGACGGCCGGGAGGTTGTCAGCGAGATCGTGCGCCGCGTCCCGGTGCCTGGCGGCGCCACTGACAACGGATCGCGCCGGGGCAGGGTAGCGGCGCTGCGAGGCGAGGGATGATGAACGGGCTCAAGTTGGGCCTGCTGCTGCTTGCGCTGCTCGTGGCCGTCACTATCTCGGAGTGGCGGGAGCTCGAATGGATCGTCTACAGCGGCCTGGCGTTGCTGTTCGTCGCCTGGGTCTGGAGCCGCGCCTCCCTCATCGGGGTTGGGTTCCAGCGTACCCTCGATGCCGATCGGGTGTTCGCCGGGACCGATGTGCGCGAGCAGTTCCGGCTGACTAACCGGTCGCATATTCCGAAGACCTGGGTCGCCGTGACGGACCGCTCGACCCTGCCGGGACACGCCTTCGTTCGCTCGACGTCGATCGGGCGACGCTCTGCGACTTGCTGGGAAGTATCAACCCAAGCCCACCAGCGCGGTCGGTATCGGCTCGGCCCCGTTGAGCTGCAATCCGGCGATCCGTTCGGACTCTTCACCAACCGCAGCCAAGTGGAGCTGAGCCATGAGCTGCTCGTCTACCCCCGGCTGGTGCCACTGCCCAAGGGAGAGCGGTTCGGGGCGGAGCTGAGTGGCGCGACCCGCGTGGCGCCGGGGCGTAGCGCCGGCTCACCAGTGATCCGGAGTTTGCGGCAATATGTGGTCGGAGACCCGGTGAACCGTATCGCATGGCGATCCTCGGCGCGGCATGGATTGCTGCTCATCAAGGAGCTCGAGCCGGATCCTGTTTCCGATGAATGGATCCTGCTCGATCTCGTGCCCCAGCATGGCCGCGAGCGGCGCGCGACGGAGTTGGCCGTGTCGCTCGGAGCGTCGTTTGCCATTGAACGCCTGGACGCCGCTCGAGATGTCGGTCTGCTCGTCAACCGTTGCATCCCGGCAATCGTCGATGCCGATGCCGGTGATCGGCAGCGGTTGAGAATCCTGGAGACGCTCGCTGTCGTAGAACCCTATGGCGACGCTGACCCATCTAGCCTGATTTCCAGATTCGGCGCCCGGTTCTCCCGCTCGACCAACGTGGTGGTGGTCTCCACCGGCTCCGGCCGGCGGCACGTGCAGTCCTTGCGACACTTGCTGCAGCGCGGGGTGCCAGTGCTCGCGATCGCCGTCGGGGTGACCGAAAACGCCGATGATGGCTGGACCGAGGTCGAACGCCTCGGCGTCGAGGTGATCCGGTACTCTGCGTCCGCCGAGCCCCTTGACGGCATACCGGCTCGCCGGCATGTCCCTGGCACGGTGACTGCGTAACGACTTTCGTCCCATGATCGCTTTGGAATGCCCGTGACCGACCGCCTGCGACATGTCCTCAGCATTCAGACCCTGCTCATGCTCACGCTGGTCGGCCTCGGCGGCCTGGCGGCGGAGGCGTTCGCGCCGTCAGATGTCGATGTGCGACTGTGGGCCATCGCCGTCGCGGGAGGCTTGCTCGGCGTCGTGCTGGGGCTCCTGCGCACGCCGGACTCCGTTGCCCACCTGGTCGCTATCGTCTCGGGCGTCGTCCTCGCGGTGGGGTTGGCCGCCCTGCGCATGCCGCCGGAGCTCTCGGAAGCATCGTATATCGACCGGGTCACGAGTGTTGCGACCGTGGTTCGCGACTGGTACCTAGGCGTTGGGGACTATGCCGACACCGAGACGATGCTCATCGTGGTGTTGTTGCAGGTGATCACCTGGCTGGTTTCCTACCTGGCAGCGTGGTCACTCATGCGGTACGGCTGGATCACCGTGGCGTTGCTGCTGCCGGCTGGGGTGGTCGCGGCGGCGCGGGTAAGCAAGGAGAACCTGCCCCCATACCTTTTGGAGATCGCCATCGTGGTGGGGATCGTGTTGCTGGCGCGCACGACATTCCTCCGTCGCATGGGGGCTGCCCGGCCGGCAAGCGGGATCGCTTCGCTGTTGACGGCGATCGTGGTGGCCCTGCTGGTGCTCTCGGTTGGCATGTCGACGCCCCAGGATTTCTCTGCCAACACCGTGGAACCGACGGTCCGGTATGCCACGGATACGGTCTTTGATGCACAGGAGCAGTTTTCCGATTGGATCGCGGATACCCTCGGGATCTCCAGCAATCGGCCACCGGATTCCAACGACTACCCGCGGTACACTGCCTTCGATGATGCCTTCACCATCGGTGGCGATCTTGACCTGACCGACCAGCCGGAGGTGCTGGTACGAACTGGGGGTGACGCGCCGTATCTCGCGGCGCAGAGCTACGACCGATATACCGGGCGCGGGTGGGAGTCGACGGTTGAGGAGGACTTCCGCGCCGACGGGCCGGATGGCGTGCGTTACTCGCCCGAGCTGACCTTCAGGCCGGATCAGTCGGTGCCGTACTCGGACGCAGTAAACGGCGAGCGGGTGCCCGCCGAGATGGAAATCACGTCGCTGTTGCCCGAAGCCGAGCGCATCTACTCGACCGGCATGTTCCTCAACAGCAGTGATCCAGCGTCAGTTCGGTTCTCATGGCGGCAACTCGACAATGAGATTTTTCCGCTGCGGGAGATGGAGTTTTCAGCCTTGCCTCCGGACCTCACCGGAATCGCCGCGCTGCTGCTGCGCGCTGATGAACTGGCGGTTGAGGGCGACGACGGCCTGCTCTACCCCGTGAGCGAGCGGTCGCGGGAGCAACTCGCCTCGGTCCGCAACCAGCTCGACCGACGCTTCGTCGACGTCAGCTGGACAACCGGCGACGACGGTCGAGTCGAGTCGCTGATGGTGACCGGGCAATTGCCGGTCTATGACGACAACGTGGCTGTCAAGCCGGCAGGGGATGCCGGGGAGGAAACCTATCGCGTGACCTGCTTGAGGACGACGGTTGACGCGGATCAGCT
The DNA here is from genome assembly GCA_035936055.1 of Thermomicrobiales bacterium. Taxonomy (GTDB): domain Bacteria; phylum Chloroflexota; class Chloroflexia; order Thermomicrobiales; family UBA6265; genus JACCVC01. The sequence continues at coordinate 239 of DASYWL010000314.1, read as the reverse complement.
GCGGGCTGCCTCCACGAGCTATCCGGCATGGGTCAGCGGTCGCTATCTCGAGCTGCCGGATACCGTGACGAGCCGCACGATTGATCTGGCAGCCAACCTCACCTCCGGCATCGACAATCCGTACGACCGTGCGAAAGCCATTGAGCTCTTTCTGCGAAACCACATCGTCTATGACCTGGAGGTCGGCGTCGCGCCAGAGGACCGGGACATCGTCGATTATGTGGTCTTCGAGAACCGGC
>DASYWL010000313.1:0-1828 GCA_035936055.1 Thermomicrobiales bacterium | reverse complement strand
GAATGCGTTGAGGGAATTGGCGGCGAGCAAGTCCTCCTCTGCCACCAGTCGCGGCAGGAACGCGTTCTCGGCTGGTCGGAAGAACAGGGAAACCACCGACCGGACGAAACTCACCACGTAGGCGATCCAGACCCAGTCGGCGGAGCGCAACGCCAGCAGCGGAAGCAGGATGACCGCGAGGATGAGGTTGCACACGATCATCGTGCGCTTCCGGTCCCACCGGTCAACGAAGACGCCCGCGACCGACCCCAGCAGCAACGCCGGGAGAAGACCGGCGACGAACATGCCGCTCGTTGCCAGGGTCGAGTCGGTCAACTGGTAAATGTAGATGGGCAGGGCGATGAAGAGCACCCAGTCACCCATCATCGAGATGAGCCCGCCGAGCCAGGCGAGGCGGAAATCACGCTGCCGGAGTGTCGCGATCATCGCTCGACAGCCCCATCGACGTGCAAGATCTCGTACGTGTCGGCGGCTGAGACGATCTCTATCCTTGCGCTCGCGTCGATGCTGGCAAAGCCGCTTACCAGCGCGGCCTGCCCATGCACCTCGATCTCGCGCACCGGCAACACCTGCATGCGTGGATGCCGGCGCCAGAATTGTTGAACCTGTGGCATGTCGAGCAGCAGATGACTGAGCGACGCACTATTCTCGTCGCCGCATGTGCGACATGTCAGCAGAATGCCGTGGGCATACGGAGTTGCCGGCGAGGACGGCACGTCGGCGGACCAGTAGTCGAGGGCGGCAGGATGCCCGCAGCTTTCGCAGCGACCACCGCGCGCCGCCAGGATCTTCCGGTAACACTCGTGCAGGTCGATCAGCTCCCGCCGGAGGATCGACTTGACACTGGTCAGCGCGCTCGTCCCCGCCGTCATCCACTTGCCCCCGATAATGGTCCCCTCGCGGAAGCATGGGCCGGTGCAGCGGGAGGAGATAACCCCAGCCTTCTGATTGATGCGCACTGCGAGCCGATGCCGACCGCAGAAGGGGCACCAGATGTGAGTCTCCTGCCAGCCAACGTCGTCCGGATCGACGAGCCCGTAGGCTACCGCGTCGGCACTCAGTTCCGGCCGCGCCAGAGCCTGTCGCAGCGCCAGCTTGCCGCGATGGATGCGCACCGCAACCGCGCCGTCGCTGACGCCGAGCCTCGCGGCGATCTCGCCATGCGGGCGCTCATTGATGTAGTGCTGGACCAGCACGTCGCGGGTGGTGGCCGGGAGCAGCCTCAGGGCGCGGTCGAGCAGGGCCACCAAGTCGTTCTGCTCCAGAGCGAGCTCGTGCCGGCTCGTTGGTGCCGGGCTGCTCGCTGCCTGTTCATGGTTAGTCTGTGCGAATCGATCAAGCGTCGCGGCGTCCCGGACCTGGCCGCGCCACCAGCGGAGACAGACGTTGCGCGCGATGCCCGAGAGCCACGGCCGCAGGGCGTCCGCGTTACGAAGTTCCTGCGCATGGCGCCATGCCTCGGTCACGGTCTCCTGCGCCAGATCTTCCGCCACGTCGGCATTTCCCGAGAGCCTTGCACACAGACGCACCAGCCGGGTCCACTCCGTGGTGAGCTGTGCCTCGAGGTGTGAACGGAGTTGCCCTTCCCGGTCTGTCTGCACCGCCCGTTCTCCATTACTGCTACTGCATCGATGCGCCTGGACACGGTGCGTGTCCCACCTTAGAGTCGCTGGATCAGCCGGAATTCTTACACGTTTTTTTCGATCTCCCGAGGAGGAAAGCGTGGGCCCTGGAACGACACGATCACCTTTCCTTGCGTCACATCAATCATCATCACTTCATGCTCAAGCATCGTTGGATGCTTCCGTAAACTCGCATACATCCAGAT
>DASYWL010000312.1:0-15951 GCA_035936055.1 Thermomicrobiales bacterium | reverse complement strand
CGGGCCGGACCACGCGGAGCCAGGTGGCGATGATGAGCATGGAGAGCAGCAGTGTTGAGATCATGGACGCTTCGAGTGCGACACAGGAGCGATGGTGACATCGCGGGTGATGTCGTCATGGTGCGGCCGGGGTGTCCGTACCGCAAGACAGGTCAACAGGGACCCTGAAACCGGCGAGGATGGCCGTTGATCCGGCACCACCCGCCACTCATAGTTTACCGCTGGCCGGCACCGCAGTCTGTCGGGAAATTCCCACTCGTGTGAGAAGATCGTGAATCTCTGTTGTGACCCCTTGGACGCTCCGCACGGGTACATAACGGGCAGCATCAGGGCGGCTGCATGAAGACGGGTCTTGGAGTTGCGGACCCTCCGAAGGTGCACCCACTTCAGGTGGCTGGGCTGCCCACCCATCACCCGGTGTTCATGTCAGTCCTCGACGGCCTCATCGACGCTGAACCGACGAATGCCGTTCTCATTGTAGAGGTAGATCCACTCGTCATCTGCGGAAAAGCCGAGCAGTGGACGAAAGCCAAGCCCCCGCACGACGTCGTGTTCCTCCTCCGATCCGCCGTAGCGGAGGATGCTCAGGTGCCAGTCACCGGCAAGGTAGGTGGCCAGCACCGGCCGCTCGAAGCAGCCAATCCACGTCAGGGTGTTGGAGACAAGGTCGCAGCGCCCCACACCGGTCTCCCAGGTTGCCGTCTGCCAGTCCCAGGCAACGTCGGGCACTTCCCCTGCCGGAAGCATCTCGACCACGCGATGCTCCGTCACATCCACCAGCACGGCGCGCTCTTCGCCCCGCACATACATCTCCGTTCCATCCGGTGAGCTCGAGACGAGATCATAGTCGTCGAGCGGGACCGTAAATGGCTCGCCATCGTTGATCGGCGCCAGCCACATGCCGTCACCGGTCGGGCGGGTTATGTATGCCGCCAGGAACCGCCGCTTCGGCAGGGCGGTCGACTCCAGTTCGAGAACGATCGGCAGCACGATCATCGTCGCACCGGAGTCAGCCGGCGCGACGAGTTCGCCCTCGGCGCCGGGAACCCAGCCCAGCGTGCGGAAGATCTCGAGCCGCAGCTCCGCATTGGTTATGACCGGTATGAGGGCGATCACCAGGACGAGTGCCAGCCCGGCGACGATGAGCGCAACGCGCCGTTGCAGCGAGCGGTGCAGGTAGCTGCGAGAGTCCGAGTGCTCCAACCTCTCAGGCGTCGGCATTCCGGGACGGTTCCTGAGCGAGATCCTCCTGTTCCTCCGCCGCCTCGTGATCATGGTAGTGCTGATGCTCATGATCCTCGTCGGTTTCGAGTTCGTAATCACCGGACGCTACGGCCGCGAGATCGTGCATCGCATCGAAGACGCCGAACGCCATCTCGTCGAACGGGACGCGCCCGCGCACGAACCCGACGAAGACATCTGTCACGTCCGCGCCGATCTGCCGCGCGATCTGAATCTGCTCCGCTTCCTTCGTCCCGTTCTTGTCGTGGTCGTGGTTGTTCATCGTTACTCCTCGCAATTCGTCTGTTCCGCCGTAACGCCACGCGGCTCCCCCGCGTTGAAGTGAAGAAAGGCGGATCCGTCTGGGTGAGGTCTTGGCCTACAGTCTGGCCTGCACCTCTACGGCGTTCCACTGTATCCTATCGGCGAGCATGTATCCTCTGCCGGGCCATATTGTGGCCCGGTTCCACGAGGCGGGCTACCGTGCCCGCATATCGCGATACGCGCCCCGATCTCATGACGCTGGAGGAAATCCGTGACTGAAGCACCGGCCGGGACGACCGGCCGCGTGGCTGAGACCACGCTGCCGCCATCAACACCCGCCGCGACCGGTGATGGCCGACACGCGCCAGGAGAAGACCTCTCCGCCCCGGCCTTTCGAATCTCGCTGACCATCGAGCACCTGCTGTGGCTCGGGCTGCTGGTCATCGCGGCACTCACCCGATTCTGGGATCTGGGGTACCGGACGCAGCACCACGACGAGAGCATCCACACCACCTTCTCCTGGGATTTCGCGACCGGTGAGGCGCCATACGTCCACAACCCACTGTCGCACGGGCCGTTCCTCTTCCACGCCAACGCGCTGATCTACCAGCTCTTCGGCGGAACAGACGCGACCTCGCGCTTCCTGCCGGCACTGACGGGCGTCGTGATCGTGATGACGCCTTGGCTGCTGCGGCATCGCGCGTTTCTCGGCCGCTGGGGCGCGCTGGCGACCGGGGTGTTCCTGCTCTTTTCGCCCGCATTCCTCTACTACACCCGCTTCATCCGCCACGATCCCTACACCGCGCTGGGCGCGCTGCTGATGGTGGTCGCGGTGTTTCGCTACCTGCAGTCGCCACATCGCAAGTGGATTATCCTCGCCTTCGTTGATGTCGCGTTTCTGCTGACCAACCACGAGATCGCCTTCGCCATTTTGCTGGCCTTCGTGATCGTGCTGTGGACCGCGCTGGTGCTCACCCGGCTGCGCATGCTGATCCCGGTCCACCTCGCGGCCGCCGCGCTCGTGTTTCTCCTCCTGGCGATGAACCGGCTGCTGGAGTGGGAACCACTGCCCGAGATTCCGTGGCAATCGGGTGCGCCGGAGATGCAACGCGACTACTACAGCGCGCTCCTCTCCCACCCGCTCGTGATCGGTTTCATCGTGATCGGCATCGCGTTTATCGCCGGGTGCGCCTGGGCGATGCGCCATGCCGCGCGGCGCGTGGCGAAGAATGGCGGTGTGATCGAACCACTGCTCGGTGATGCCCCGCAGGGCTCCGTTGCGAAGGGGGTTTATGACGCCTGGAACGACCCGATCGCCGTCGGGCTCGGCGCCCTGCTCTGCATCTGGCTCTACTTAGCATTCTTCACCACGCTCTTCACCAACATGACCGGCATCGCCACGGGTACCTACGCCACCAATGGCACGCTGCTCTACTGGCTGGGCCAGCACGATGTCCAGCGCGGCGAGCAACCGTGGTTCTACTTCATCACAGAGGGTGTCCAGTACGAGTGGCTCGTCATCTTTCTCGGGCTGACCGGGCTCGTCGCCCTCGCCGCCCGGCTGGTGCAGCGGGCGGTGCGACGCGACTTCTCCCACGACCTCGCCCTGCTCTTCCGCATGCTGATCGCCTTCTGGATGGTCTTCATGTTCGTGGTCCTCTCGTGGGCCGGCGAGAAGATGCCATGGCTCATCATGCACATCGTGCTGCCAGCCGCCGTGTTGAGCGGCACGGTGGTGGAGGACTTCGCACAGGGCATGCGACGGTGGGTTCACCGCCGGTTGTCCGCCCACCCGGGCGGCAGTCGGCCGATGGCGGCCCCGGCCGCGCTCGCCGCGACGCTGGTGGTGCTCGCCGGCTCGTTCTTCCTGATCGCTGCGAACCTCACTTGGGGTGGATACGGGGCCGACCTCTCGGCGACCGCGCGGAGCGTGCCCGACGCCTCGCTCAACTCCTGGTGGCAGCTGCTTGTGCCCATCGGGCTCTCGATCCTCGCCATCGCGGTCGTCTGGGCGTTCCGTGGCCTGCGTCCCGCCATCTATGGGGCTGTCACCGGTGCACTCACGGTCATGCTGCTCTTCCAGGTCCATGCCGGCTTTCGTCTGTCGTTTCTGGAGGGCGATGTCTCGATCGATACGCTCATCTACAACACCGTCGGTCCGGACGCCAAGCAACTTGCGCTCGATGTCGAGGCCACGTCGGAGCTGTATCTCGGTGACGATTCCATAACGGTCAGCAATGACGGCAGCACGAACTGGCCACACGAGTGGTACTTCAAGGACATGCCGAACCACCGCTTCATGACCAGCGTGAACACGGCCGACCCGGATTTGCCGATGTTCATCATCGGTGTGCCCTCCGAGTGGGACAGCCGCTCCAGCTTGCCCATGGAGATTCCCGGCTATACGTCACAGACGTATGTCTTCCGCTGGCACGAACCGGAGGCGCTGATCTACCGCAACTTCGCGCTCGCGCCGGAGATTCCGGTCGGGCGGTCGGCGCTGCAGTCGGCCACGCAGGACACAGGCGTGGCCGCCGTGCTCGAGTCGATCTGGTCGAGCCTCTGGTCGACCACGGATCCTGACCAGCAGCAGAAGCTGTGGCGCCTGCTGATGTATCGCGAGTTGCCGGGCCAGATGTCTGAATACCGATTCAAAGTCTACGTCGACAACGACGCCCTGCCCTACTACAACGAAGTCCGTTACGGACAGTAACGATGACAGGTGACTCCCTCGACATGGCGAACCGCGCAACCCAGCCCTCCGACCCGCCGTATGACGCCCACGCCACCGTAGCCATCGGACGCGATGACCTGCTCGACCGGCGTGCCATCGCCGGCGGTGTCTCCTGGTGGGCGGTGTGGGCCGGTATTGCGATGCTCGGCGCGGTGCTCTTCCGGATCGTCGCGCTGGATCTCTATGCATTGAGCCCGGAGGAGGGCCAACTCGCTTTCCAGGGCTGGGCAGTCTTTCGGGGCGAGGGCGCATTCGAGCCGGGCGAGTTGCCGGATACCAACCCGTTCGTGCAGCTCGCCGTTGCGCTCTCGCTCTTTCTCTCGGGTGCCACCGATGTCACCGCGCGCCTCGCCCCCGTGGAGGCCGGAATCGGCATGCTGCTGTTGATCTTCCTGCTGCGACCGGTGGCTCGCCCCGCCGGCGTGCTCGGCTTGCTGCTCACCGTCGGCTTGTCACCATCGCTCGTCTACTTCTCGCGCACCATCGACCCGGCGATCTTTCTCGCGTTCTTCATCATGCTGTGGATCGTCGCGGTCGTTCGGGCCAGCGTCGCCCGGACCTCGGGCCGCGTCGTGGCCTGGGCCGCGCTGGTCGGCGTCGCAATGGCCGGGCTCATCGCTTCCGGGCCGGTCGGGATCTCGGCGATCGTTGCAGGCTCGATCGCCGAGGCAATCGCCATCGTCGCGCCGTCAAACGAGCGCTATCCCGATGCGTTCGGAGTCGGTGGGAAACGCGTCATCACCTCGCCGCGCGCGATCGGCGCTCTCGTCATCGCGCTGCTCATCACCCTCGGACTCTTCTTCACGCGGCTGCTCTCTGATCCAGGCGCAATCACGGGCATCATTGACACCTTCAGTGAATGGGCCCGGATTATCGGCACGCGCCCGACCACCACGCCAACGCAGTTCTTCCCGTGGAGCACGCTGCTCTACGAGCCGGTCGCGGTGGTTCTGGCCGTCGTGGCGCTGCTCGCGGTGCCTGTCGGCCGCCTGCACGACGGCGATCTCCTCCTGCGCGGTTCGACCTTCGTCACGTGGTTCGGCGTTGCGCTCGTGCTGCAAAGCCTGTCATCGGGGCGCGCTCCAGAGCAGTTCGTGCTGATCAGCGCGCCGCTGGTGGTTGCCGCCGGCATCGGGCTCGGTCGCCTGCTCGAACGAGTCGAGCGCTACCGGCTGCTGAGCTCCATCGCCAGCCTCGTTCCCTTCGCCGTGCTTGCCTTGTTCGTCGGCCTCATCGCCATGCTCGTGGCGGTTGCCCGCGGCAACGACTCCGCGGCTCCAGGCGGCGACACCACCGTGCAGACAATTATTATCGTGCTCTTGCTGGTGATGGTGCCCTTTTCCGCGATCCTCGCTCGGGCCATGGGCGGCCCGCACGGTAGGCCGATCGCGCAGTGGTCGGTACTGCTGGTGCTGGTGACCCTGCTCGGCATCTTCGGCATTCGCAACGCCTCGATGCTCGCCTTCGAGCGCGCCGAAGAGGGCACCGAGCTGCTCGCCCAGAACACCAGCACATCGGGCGTCACTGCGCTCGTCGACCAGATCACCCGTCTCTCGCGTGATGTCTCCGTCGGCGAGGCCACGGCAATCGATCCGACCGGCCGGTTCAGTATCGAGATCGCTCTCGATCCTGACACCGCCGACCCATTCCGGTGGTACTTCCGCGAGTTCCCTGAGGTAAGTGTCACCGGCCCGGCTGGCTGGGATGACGCTGATGTGGTGATCGCCCCCGCCACCGCGTCAATGGCCGAGCAGGGCTACATTGTCCAGACCCGTTCCCTGTTCAACCGCGTCCCGCCCGCCTACCAGACGCCGGATACCGGTGAGATCCTATCGTACCTGGTCTCCCCCTCAGAATGGTACGACGGCATCCGGTTCCTACTCTTCCGCGAGGAGGTGGCGACCCCGCCGGCGGAGCAGATCGCCGTCGGCTACACCGCCGAGCTGACCAACCAGATCAACCCTGCCCTCGGTCCGTTCAACCTCACGGACTCGCCCGGTCGAGGCAGCGCGCTCGGTCAGTTGGACACTCCGGTCGGTGTTGCCCACTCGCCCGACGGCAACATCATCTACGTCGTGAACAGCAACAATCTCCGCGTTGAGCGGTACACCGAAGAGGGCGAGTTCATTGGCGTCTGGAGCGTGGAAACCGACCCGAACTTGGCGTTCGCCAGCGCCTTCGGTACTGGCCCGACGGGCATCACAACCGGCGACGAAGGTCTCGTCTATGTGGCCGATACCTGGAATCATCGCGTGGTGGTGATCGACAGCAACGGCCAGATGGTCCGCGAGATCGGCCAGCGCGGCGGGCAGGTCAACCTGAACGACAGCCCTGATCCCGATGTGGAGACCGGATTCTTCTTCGGTCCGCGCGACATCGCGGTTCATGACAGCGAAATCTACGTCACCGACACTGGCAACGAGCGTGTCCAGGTCTTCGCAAGCGACGGTACCTTCCTGCGAGCGTTCGGCGGCTTCGGCAGTGGGCCCGGCCAGCTGGTCGAGCCGGTCGGCATCGCCGTCGGTTCGGATGGCACCGTCTACGTCGCCGACTCCGGCAACAATCGGTTGAGCATCTTCGAAAGCGATGGGACGCCAATCATGCAGGTGCCGGTCCCATCGTGGGAGGGCCAGGGACAGCTGGTCAACTACCTTGCCATCGGACCGGACAGGCTGCTCTATATGACGTCACCGTCCGATGGAACGCTCGACGTGTATGACCCCGAGCGCAACGAGATCATCCTCAGCACGAGCGGCCCGGAGACAGCGGAGCTGGAACAGCCGATCGGGGTGGCCGTGATGCCCGACGGCGAGGTGCTGGTGACGGACACGGCCTTGCATGGCGTCGTGCGTTTCTACCCGGAGATTCCCGAGATGCCGGAGGTTCCGGCGGCAGTCATCGCCTCACCCGCAGCCTCGCCTGCCGCCACCCCCACCGACTGAACACCGTGATTCAGCCGCGGGAATAGGTCCTCCTGCATCCGACCGTCGGCAGGATGGCCCACCCGTGCCTATGGCGGATTGCGGCGGTTTAGCTTGAATCAACCAAACGGGATCAGCTCGGTGTCGACCTCGCCAGGAACCGACATGTCGAGCATCCCTTCGGCGGCCGTGAGGATCGTCGAGAGCATCTCGTCCGCGTGCGGAGCCGACGTCGACAGCACGACGATGCCGATCGTCGCGACCCGAACATCGTCAAGGTCCTCGATCTCGGCGACGGCGACATTGAAGCGGCGCTGCAGCCGGTGGATGACCGACTTTACCTCCGACCGCTTGTCCTTGAGCGACGACGCACCATGGAGGTAGAGCGTCAGGCGGGCCCGCCCGATCCAGGCCGTCATGATCGGCTATTGACCTGGAGCCGGATGCGCCCCTCGGCGGCATCGTGGCTCCACTCCAGCTCGCAGCCGAGCAGGTTGACAAGCCGTTCGCTCACCAGGAGCATCGGGCGGAACGACGTCACCGGCACGCCGAGTTGCTCAAGCAGGTCGGCGTTCGGCAACTCGACCACCACAGCGTTCGGCGAGACCTCTTCTGGCTCGTAGGCGTCCACCTCGCCACCTAGGGAGCGAAAGTTGGTGAGCAGTGCGTCGAGGATCTCGGCCGGCTCCCAGCCGCGATCGGTGTCCCAGGCTCGTGCGAACGTCCGCGCGACTCCGGCGGTCAACCGGTCGAGCTGGGCGGAATCATCCATCACGGTATCGAAGACGCTCAGGATGAACGCCTGAGCGTTCAGCTGGCTCTGCTCGAGCAGCTCCTCATCGGTGTGCTCGTCATGGCCGTGGTCGATTTCGGCCTGAAACGCCGGCTGTCTGCAGTAGCTGTCCTCGGTGGTCATGTACCCTCCAAACGGTCAACCGTCGGGATCAAGCGATGCGTCGAGGCGAAGCACCGTTTCCAGCAATGTTGCCACGCCCGCGATGACATCGTCGTCCTCGCTCAGCTCCTCCTCGCAGTGGCTGAGCCCGCCGCAGCTGCGCACGAAGATCATCCCGGCCGGACCGGCGTCGGAGGCGTACTTCGCATCATGGCCGGCACCCGACCACAGGCGCATGGTCGACGGAGCCGTTTCGGCAGCCGCTCCCTCAATGGCGGTGACGATGTGCTCGTGGAAGGCAGTCGGCTCGCTTGTCCAGAACCGGTCGATGTCGATACTGACACCACGCTGGCGGCCGATCGCTCGCGTCCCTGCTTCAAACCGCGTGACGAACGCCTCCAGCTCGTCGTGCGACTGATGTCGCAGATCGACGCTCATCTCGACCCTGCCCGGCACGACATTGATCAGGTTCGGCTCGGGCGCCAGCCGTCCAACCGTGCCGACGGCCGGCGAGCCGGCCTCGATGGCGAGGCGCTCCACCATGGTGACGACCTCCGCAGCCGTCGCGAGCGCGTCCCGGCGAAGCGGCATCGGGCTTGGTCCAGCATGGTCGGCCTGCCCCTCGATCACTAGGTTGAACCACGTGATGCCGAGCACCCCTTCGACACCGCCGACCGCTATATCCGCATCGTCGAGCACCGGTCCCTGCTCCACGTGCAGCTCCAGGAGGGCAGCACCCGGTGCTGGCCGGTTTTCAACGTCGCCCCGATAGCCGATGGCATCGAGCGCATCGCCGAAGCGAACGCTATCACGGTCGATGCGGTCGTCCGCCCAAGCACGGTCAAAGACGCCGTAGGCGACGCCGGAGCCCATCATCGCCGGCTCAAACCGCACCCCCTCCTCGTTGGTCCAGTTGATCAGCTCAAGCGGATGGCGGGTAGTGACGCCGGCATCATCCAGCGCGCGGATGACCTCCAGCCCACCGAGCACGCCCAGCGCGCCGTCGAAGCGCCCACCGCGCCGCACGGTGTCGAGATGCGATCCAAGCTGCAGCGGCGGGAGATCGGTCACGCCAGGACGGTGCGCGACCATGTTCCCCATGTCGTCCACTCGGAGCGACATCCCCGCTGCTTGCGCATCGGCAGCGAAGCGCTCACGGGCCAGCCGGTCCTCCTCCGTCAGCGAGAGTCGCGTGACGCCTCCGTTGCCGCTCGCCCCGATCGCCGCGTAGCTCGCGAGCGTCTTCAGCATGCGCATCCGATCGACTTCGGGCTTCGCCGCCATGCTGCTGTCCCCTACTCCATCACGACCAGTTCGCGCGTTGACTCGTTGAGCCGCCGGCCCCCATCGGCGGTGCACACGACCGCATCCTCGATGCGCACGCCGAATCGGCCTTCAAGATAGATGCCTGGCTCGTCGCTGAAGACGAAGCCTTCCGCCAGCGCCAGGTCGTTTCCCTCGACGAGATAGGGCTCCTCGTGGACCTCGAGACCGAGACCATGTCCCACCCGATGCAGGAACGCCTCGCCATAGCCTGCGTCGGTAATCAGCTTTCGGGCAGCACGGTCGAGCTCCTGGCACGGGACACCTGGCTTTACGGCGTCGAGGGTTGCCTGATTGGCCTGCAGGACGATGTCGTAGACCTGGCGGAACTCCTCCTCCGGCTCACCGACGTGGACAGTGCGCGTGACGTCGGAGTAGTAGCCGCCAATCGGACCACCCCAATCGAAGATCACGCTGTCGCCTGGCTGGATAACCCGATCGGAGCCCGAGTAGTGCGGCGCGGCAGCGTTCGGACCGCTGGCGCAGATACCCCAGCAGCTGCCGGTGCCCTGCGCCATTGTCAGATCCAGCAGGCGGGCTAGCGCCTGCCGCTCCGTCAGTCCTGAGATCGGCCCGGCAGCAATGAACTGCTCCCAGGCGACGTCGTTGTTGCGGCCGGCAATCTCCATCAGCTCGATCTCGACGACGTCCTTCGCCATCCGCAGGTCGCGCATCAAGGGGCTCGCTTCGACCCAGCGATCAGCCCCGATCGCGTCCTGCAAGCGCAGCAGGAATGCGCTGTAGAGATGATTCCCGACCGCGATCCCACTCGCGCCCGACCCTGCAACGTTTGCGGCTGCGGCGATCGGTGACTCGTGATCCTCCCAGGTCACCATGCTGACAAGCTGGCCCGCCTCGCCGACGTTCGGGGACTCCAGCAGGGGCACGATCAGGGTGGGGTCGCCCGACCTCGGCACCATCAGCAGGTTGAGCCGCTCGCTGACATGGGCATCGAATCCGGTCAAGTAGAAGAGGTCCGCGGACGGTCCGAGGAAGAGCCAGTCCAGCCCCTCCTCGGCGAGCCGTTGCTGCACCCGGTGCAGCCGATCTTCATGGGACGAGCGAGGAATCGTGGGAATGGCGGTGGCCATGGTCGTGCTCCGGTGCCTCAAATCGCATTCACGAGGACAATGATCACTGTTCACAGGCTGTTTATCGCAAACGTGGCGACAGGCGTAAAGCTCCGACCCCGACAGTCGCAGTTTTATGGTTTGTCATGCTAGGCTGGAACGAGTGAGCGCGGCTGGTCGCATCACGTCTTGACCGTTCGACAGTGTTCAACGTCGGCCCTCGCCGACATCCACACCGAGCGCATCCGAGCATCAGAAGGACAGTGCGCAGTGACCCACGCGCAGGATATCGACGGACCCCGGCCCACAAGCGGGCCCGCACGCATCGCCATTGACCTAGATGGTGTTCTCACCGAACACCCGGCCCCGCTGGCGACCGCCGCCAACGAGAAGTTCGACGCCTCCCTGCCCGAGCGCGCCTTCGTCGACTCCGCCGGTCTCAACGTGCCCCTCGAGATCCGCGAGTGGGTCTACTCCGACCACGGACCCGCTTCGACGCTGCGGCCAGCCGAGGGCGCCCAGGACTTCCTGCGGAAGATCATCCAGGCGGTCGGCGAGGGCAACGTGCTGATCATCACCGCTCGTCCGGAATCCGCCGCGATGATGACAATCTCATGGCTCAAGCGCAATGGTTTTCCGACGGTCAACGTCCTCTTCACTGACGACAAGATGACGCTCGCTCGACGGCAAGGCTGTGACTATGCTGTTGAAGACAGCGAGCGCCACGCCGGCAACTATGCTGCTGGCGGCATCACCTGCTTCCTCATCACGCGTGACGGTGGCCACTTATCCCACCTCGACCCGCTGATCCAGCCGGTCCGCACATTCTGGCAAATCCTGCAGGCGATGGCGCCAGTCGCGAGTGTCCGGCTACGCCGGCAGACGGTCTCGGCCGACCTCCCGCCGATGCAGGTCGACGGCCACCACCGGCGGCCGCGCATCGTCGTCAGTGACACCATCCATGCCGCTGCTCGCGCCGAACTGGAGGCGGCCGCCGATATCGTCGACGTAGACGGCACTGATGTGCCCGCACTACTCACGGCAGTACGCGAGGCCGATGCGCTCGTTGTTCGCAGTGAAACGCAGGTCACCAGCGAGGTGCTCGCAGCTGCACCGAAGCTGCGCGTGGTCGCGCGCGCCGGCGTGGGCGTCGACAACATCAATCTGGAACAGGCGACCCGTGCGGGCGTGCTGGTACTGAACGCACCGGGCGCCAACGCGAACTCGGCGGCCGAGCATTCCGTCGCGCTGCTGCTCGCCGTCACCCGGCAAATCCCCTTCGCTGACCGCACCACCCATGCCGGAGAGTGGGCCCGCAAGCTGATCAAGCCCGTCGATCTCCGCGACCGCACGGTCGGCATCGTGGGGCTCGGACGTGTCGGGGGAGCGGTCGCGAAGCGACTCAAGGCGTTCGAGATGCGCGTCATCGCCCACGACCCGCACATCCCTGACGCCCGATTCGAGCAGCTCGATGTCGAGCCAGTCTCGCTCGACGAGATTTGGGATCAGTCGGACATCGTCACGTTCCACGTGCCGTCGACGCATGAGACCCGGCACATGCTCAACGCCGAGACGGTCGAGCTCCTCAGGCCTGGCGCGATCGTGATCAACGCGGCCCGGGGCGACGTCGTCGACCAGGACGCGCTCGCCGACGCGTTGCGCAGCGGCCGGATCGCCGGTGCAGCCGTCGACGTGTTTCCGTGCGAGCCGTGCCACGAGAGCCCCCTCTTCGGCCTCCCCAATGTGGTGCTGACGCCGCACACCGGCGGGTCGAGCGCCGAGGCGCTCGAGGCGGTCGGGCGGGTGATCAGCTCATCGACGCTTGCCGCCCTGCGCGGTGAGTCCGTATCGAACGGTGTCAACCTGCCGAACGCGGCCCTCGATGCACCTGAACTGAAACGGCTCTCGACCGCCGCCACCGCATCGGGCAAGCTGCTGGCCGTGCTGACCTCCGATGTGCCGGGTGACTTCACCCTGCACGTGCGCGGGCAGGTTTCCAGCAGCCTCGCGGAGCTGGTACTCGGGACCGCGCTGGCCGCCGCGCTCCAGCAGTGGCTCGGCCGGCGCGTCACCCCCGTCAACGCCCGGGTGATCGCGACGGAGATCGGCATCGACGTCGGCATCGTCTTGGGCGACGATGACCCTGACCTGATGCCGCGCTTCGTCTTCTCGGCCGGCGGTCCGACCAGCCACTCGGTGACGGTCTCGTGGGACCGCACGCGGGCGGGCATCATTGAGGTCGACCGCTTCTCGCTCGACCGGCCGCTCTCCGGCCACGTGCTGATCACCCACCACCACGACCAGCCCGGTGTCATCGGTCGGCTCGGGACCATCCTCGGCCGCCACAACGTCAACATCGCCGGAATGCAGGTGGGACGCGAGGCACCGCTCGGCGAAGCGCTGATGGTCACCAATGTCGATGAGGCAATTCCGGAGGCAGCTATGGACGAGATCTATGCCACCGAGGGGATTGAGGAGGCGTACGTGGTCGCGCTCCCGACGATGGACGAGAACCCGATCGAATTCTCGGCGATCAAGGAGGAGAAACGCATGCCGGCCGTGGTTGGGTCATAGCCCGGAAACGTCCGCTTATCCAAGCCCAATTCATCGTCATCCGGAGCGAAGGATCCCCCGCCCCTGTCAAAGGCAGGGACGGTCTATCTGTGATCTCTCCGGGCGTGCGATTCGCTCGCGGCAATTGGCTACTCAGTCGTCAGCAGCGGCACTGGGAGCTGGGGCCTCGCTCTCGATGCGCACATCCGGCAGCCACCCGAGCCATGACGGCAGGTACCAGTTGCGGTCGCCGAGCAGCACCATCGCCGATGGCACGAGCACCGACCGGATGATCGTTGCGTCGATGAAAACTGCCACCGCCAGCCCGAAGCCTATCTGCTGCAGCATCACCAGGCGACCGGCGGCGAAGGCCGAGAAGACGACCACCATAATCATCGCTGCGCCGGTGATAATCCGCGCGGTTGTGCGCAGGCCGACGGCGACGGATTCACGGTTGCGGCCCGTGATGTCGTAGTGCTCGCGGATGCGGCTCAGCAGGAAGACGTTGTAGTCCATGCTGAGCCCGAACAGGATGCAGAAGAGGAAGATCGGAATCCACGCCTCGATCGTGGGCGTCTGGGTAAACCCGAGGGTGTCGCCCATGAATCCCTTCTGGAAGATCAGGACCATCAAGCCGTAGGCGGCACCGACCGAGAGCAGATTCATCAGGATCGCCTTGATTGGCACCACGATCGACCGGAAAGCGAGCAGCAGCAGCACGAAGCTGAGGCCAAGCACGAAGGCGAAGACGATCGGCGTGTAGCCGTTCACCATTGTGATGAAGTCGAGGTTGAACGCGGGGTCACCCGTCACCCACGCATCAGCGCCCACCTCCCCGACCGTCTCCGGCAATGCCTCGTGCCGCAGCCAGCGGATGACGTCGTAGGCCTCCTCGCTGTCGCCGGGAACCGCCAGCGTCGTATCGAGCAGTACCGTCTCCTCGTCCTCCGACCACACCGGCGCCTCGGTGATCGGTGCGAAGTCGCCGGTGGTCTCCATCAGCGCGACAAGCTCCGCGAGAGCCGACTCCACCTCCTCCCGTTCGCCCTCGACGACGATCTCGACCGGTGACAGCAACCCGGCGGAGAACTCCTGCCGCAGGAGATCGTATGCCGTCCGGACATCACTCTCCGGCAGGGACCCCGGGCCGACGAACCCCGTCTCGATGTCCGTTACGGGCAACGCAAGGGCAAGCAGCGCCGTTGTCGTTACGACCGCCGACACCAGCGGACGCGCCATCACGGCTCTGGTGACGGCACCCCAGAAGCCACTGTAGGCGTGCTGCTCGCTGGCATGCTCGCGATCGACATCGTCCGGCCTCTGCCTGCGCGGCCAGTTGATCCGGTCCCCGAGCACGCCGAGCATGGCCGGCAGCAGGGTGAGGTTTGCCAACACGGCAACGATGACCACGATCACGGCGCCGAGCCCGAGGGACCGGAAGAGGTTCGTCGGAATGAGAATGACCCCCGCCAGCGCCAGGACCACGGTGATGCCGGAGAAGACCACAGCCTTGCTGCTCGTCGCCCCTGCTCGCTCGATCGCCCGCTGCTGCGAGTAGCCGATCTGCCGCTCCTCTCGGTATCGCGCTACCACGAAGAGCGCGTAGTCGATACCGACCGCGAGTCCGAGCATGGTAATCATGTTCTGGACGAAGAGGTTGAGGTTGAGCACGCCGCCGAGCAGCGTGACGATGCCGAGGGCGATGCCGATCGAGAAGACCGCCAGCAGGATCGGCAAGATGGGTGCGACAATCGCCCCGAGCACGCCAACGAGCACCAGGAGCGCGATCGGAACGCCGATCAACTCGCCCCTGACCAGATCTTCCTCGGCGATCACGCTGTAGCGCTCGTTGATGCTCAACGTCCCGGCAGTGACCACCTCGAACTCGTCGTCGCTGAGCGCCTCCAGAGCGTCGAGCAGCTCGCCGATCTCAACCTCGCTGAAAAACGCCGGCGGGAACGAGACCGGGACAATCAGGTAGCGCCGGTCCTCCGAGACCAACTCCTCCACTTCGGGAATGCCGAACTGGAGGAGTTCATAGTAGTTGACCGGGTTCGGCGTGGAGCCCAGGCTCACCTCTGGCTCCGGGTCGAGACCGGCCATCTCCCGCCACTCGGCGAGCAAGCTGCGGACCTCGCCGACCACCGCTTCGGCCCGCGCTTGGAACGCCGGGTCGTCGACGGTGACATTGGTTTGGGATGCGATGACGATCGTTTCGCCGATCGACGCCTCCTCGGAGAGGCCAGCTTCGTCGATCTGCTCCAGGCCAACTGCGGACTCGGGATCGCTGGCGAAGGTGATCGACGTCGAGACCGCGCTGGACAGGTTTTCGGCCGTGTAGAAGGCGGAGAGGGTGAGCAGGACCAGCCAGACGGCGATAACCAGCCACGGACGCCGGGCGCTGGCCCCGGCGATGCCCTCGGTTGAGAACCAGGATGCCATGAATCGGTGCTCCGATCATGCGGGAGAGACGGAGATCGGGCGATACTGGTACAGGCGCCCCGCGGATGATAGTTGCAGCGCCGAAGCACCGTCAAAAGCGGAAGGTTCGCAGGAACTGAGCCGCCCCATAGAGGATCTCGGTGAGCCATCAGTCCGGCGATACACAGCCGTCCGTCGCGGTCCTGACACGCGATCTCTTCTTCGGCATGCGGATTCGCAGTGTGCTCAAGCAACTGGGGTACGCCGCTCTGCTGAAGAAAACCGAGACCGAGTTCGCTGAGGCGACAGGCAATACAGGCTGTGCGCTTGGGCTCATCGATTTCAACGGCGAGGTCAACTGGGACGCGATCAGCCCGGCAATCGAGGCGCGGCCGGACCTCGCCGTGATCGCGTTCGGTGCCCACACCGATACCGAGGCATTCCGGATGGCCCGCAAGGCTAGAGTAACGCGCGTTATCTCCAATGGCGCCTTCAGTCAACAGTTGCCCGATCTGGTAGAGCGCTACGCGCAGCGGAGGTAGGACATTG
>DASYWL010000311.1:0-11867 GCA_035936055.1 Thermomicrobiales bacterium | reverse complement strand
CACTGAGCGCATGATGGATGCCAGAGCGTGGGAAGCCGGAGGGGCGCTGACAAAGAGTGGCTGGCCCCGGATCCGGGGCCAGCCACTCTTTGTCAGCGCCCCTCCGGCTTCCCACGCTCTGGCATCCATCATGCGCTCAGTGAGACGGCTATCGCCGATTCGCGGCGGACGCCGCACACTACCCGTTCTCAGCATGAAGGCCATGCCGTGCGTCTACGCACCCCTCCTGCCCGCCTGATCACTCTGCTCGCCGCGTTGGTCTCACTCTCCGCGGCGGTGCTCCCGAGTGATGCCGCCGCTCACGTCCGATGGTTCACCCCTTACGGGCCTTACTGGGACCCGGAATGGGATCGCTTCCTCACGCTGCCGGTACTCCTCGCCGTGCTCGCCGTCGGCATCGTCGTGGCAACTCTGGCAGTCGCGCAACGCCTGATCGGCGACCCGCTCTGGCCGCGTCCACCCTTCCTGCAGCGGATGGAACTGTCGGCGCCGGCAATCCTCGGCGTGCAAGCCGCGATCGCGATCATCTATGCCGCCACCCAGCTGGACATTTTCGTTCCAAACATCGAACTGCCACGGAATCCGCTTGGATTCGCAATCGCTGGCGTGGCGATTGTCGCCGGCTTCACGTACATCACCGGCGTGCTCACCCGCGTAGGGGCCCTGCTTACCGTCGGGCTCTTCATCCTTGCCCTCTTCTACGGCGCCTGGTACGAGGCACTGGAGCAGGTCATTTTTGTTGGAATCGCGCTCTACCTGATGGCGGTCGGACGTGGCGTTGTGCGGTATGGTGGTGTGCAGGAGGAGGACCGATCCCCGATTTCCGACTGGCTTCGGCCACACGCCCTCCGCATCCTGCGCTGGAGCGCCGGCTTGTCGGTGCTCATCCTCGGCCTCACCGAAAAGCTCCTCGCGCCGGAGCTTGGTGTGGCCTTCCTGCAGGAGTACCCGAACTTCAACGTCCTCGGGGAGTTGGGGATCGAGTGGTTCACCGACCGTCGCTTCGTCTTCGCAGCCGGTATCGTCGAGGTGACCGCCGGCGCCGCCTTGCTGAGCGGGTACCTCCCCCGTGTGGTGATTCTCGTGCTCTGGATCCCGTTCAACCTCGGCATCCCGTTCCTGCCGCCCACCGAGCTGATCGGGCACCTGCCGATCCTCGCGACGATGTACGTGCTGCTCGTCCGCGGTACGGAGGGCATCCCGCCGCGAGAGGCGAGGGCATGGCCCGCGCAGCACCGAGCCGAGGAGATCTTTCGGCGCCCGCAGCCCGCGCGGGCATGATCGACCACCTCACCGTGCATCACCGTCCGTCGTCATGTCCGTAACCCGCAGGTAGTAACCGTCCGGGTCCGTGATGCGGAAGTCGGTGAGTCCCCATGGCCGACCCTGGAGCTCCTCTACGATCGGCCAGCCGGTGGCCACTACCTGCTCGTACTCGGCGGCGACGTCCTCGACCTCAAGGACGATCTCCACGCCGAGACCACGGTCCTGCGCCAGCCGGCGCTCCGTGAAGTACCCACCCTCCGCCGGCAGCTTCGCGATCGGCCCGATGCCGAGGATGACATCCCCGCGCCGGACGCTCGCGTACCCCTCCTCTCGCCGCGCCAGCTCGAAGCCGAGCACGTCGCGATAGAAGTCAACGGTGCGGTCCATATCCTCGACGAAGAGCTCCATACGGAGCCGCATGCCCTTCGACATCGTTCGCCCCTCCGGCACTCACCTCGAACGCATGGACCGATTGAGCTACCGCTAGTCAGGCGCACGCCACTTCGAGACGTTGAGCGGTGTCAGCCGCTGCTCAAGCTCTGCCCGCCGGGCCTCGAGCTGCGGCGGCAGCCTGAGCGCGGTGCCCAGCGACGCCTCATCCTCGTCGGTCAGGAATCCGGGACCGGCCGTCGCGAGCTCGATGATATGCCCATCAGGGTCGTGGGTGTAGACACTGAGGAAGTACGAGCGATCAATGACCGGGCTGCACTCGAACCCGGCATCGACCAGCCGCTGCCGAAGGGCGAGTTGGCTCTCCTCATCAGGCACCACCAGCGCGAAGTGATGTGTCTGGCCGCGACCCATCTGCACGCGACGCTCCTTTTTCGGGTCCCGCTCAAAGTAGGTCACAACCGTGCCCGGCGCACCGTTACCGACGCCCCAATACCAGTGTGCCGAACCCGGATCATCGAAGTTGTCGGTCATCTTGAGGCGTCGCATGCCGAGCAGATCGCTGTAGAAGCCATGGGTACGCTCGATGTTCGTGCCGATCGCCGTGATATGGTGCATGCCATGCCGCAGTGCCATCTCAGCATCGATCCGATCGACCGGCTCCGGCCACGTCTCCGCCTCGATCCGGGCAGAATCGCGGTTGGCGACCATCATCTCCTCAGGTGGCGGCCGGTGCTCCTCGCCGATGTGGTCAGGCTCCTCGTCCACGGTCCACCCCGGTCCCCGGGTGGCGATCTCGATGATCACGCCGTCCGGATCCTGGAAGTAGATCGAGGTGAAGTAGTGCCGATCGAGCGGGCCGCTCACCGAGAGCCCGTGGTCGGTCAGCCGTCGCTTCCAGCGAAGCAATGTGTCGCGGTTTTCGGTCTCCAGCGCGTAGTGATGCGTCCCGCCGATGCCCGGATGCCCCTGCGGCGTGTTCTTCCACTCGAAGAACGTGATTGCCGAGCCGGGGGAGCCGACAGCATCGCCGAAATAGAGGTGGTAGGCGCCGGGATCGTCGAAGTTGACGGTCTGCTTCACGAGCCGCAAGCCGAGCACGTCCGTGTAGAAATCGACCGTGCGCTGCGCGTCGGCACTGACGAGCGTGATGTGGTGGATTCCCTGAATACCATCAGACTGGGCCATGGATACACTCCTTCCTGGTCTATCATGCCGACGCGTCCGCAAGAACGCTGCTCGCGGGTCGGTGACGTGTGCCATCATGGTAGCGCCCGACGATTCGATCTCACATGAGGAGCGTCTCCATCATGCCCGCTCGGACCATTCGCATCGCCGTCATCCCGGGGGACGGCATCGGCAAGGAAGTCGTCCCCGAGGGGCTCCGGGTGCTGGACCACCTCGCTGAGCGCTCCGGCGGGTCGCTCGCGTTCGAGTACGAGTCGTTCCCGTGGGGATGCGAGTACTACGTCGAGACGGGGCGAATGATGGACGCCGACGGCCTCGCGCGGCTCGCGCCCTTCGACGCGATCTACTTCGGTGCGGTCGGCTGGCCCGGCGTGCCGGACCACGTCTCCCTCTGGGGACTGCGGCTCGCCATCTGTCAGGGCTTCGACCAATACGCCTGCATCCGCCCGGTGCAACTGCTGCCCGGCGTCACCAGCCCCCTCCGCCATGCGACCGAGGAGGCCATGGACTGGGTCGTGGTGCGGGAGAACAGCGAGGGCGAGTACGCGGGGATCGGCGGTCGCAACCTCGCCGAGCGCGGCGAGGATCGCGAGGTGGCAGTCCAGTCCGCCCTCTTCACCGCCCAAGGGTGCGAACGCATCCTCCGCTACGCCTTCGAGCTCGCACGCACGCGCAAGCGCAAGAAGGTCACGAGTGTCACCAAGAGCAACGCCCAGCAGTATGCGATGACGCTCTGGGACGACACCTTCGCCCGCGTCGCCGGGGACTACCCCGACGTCGACGCCGATCAGGGGCTCGTCGATGCGATGGCGGCGCGGTTCGTCACGCACCCGGATTCGCTGGAGGTCGTCGTCGGCTCGAACCTCTTCGGCGACATCCTCTCCGACCTCGGCAGCGCGCTGGCGGGATCGCTTGGCATCGCGGCGAGCGCCAACATCGACCCGGAGCGGCGGCATCCGAGCATGTTCGAGCCGGTGCACGGCTCGGCACCGGACATTGCCGGGCAGGGCATCGCCAACCCGATCGCGGCGATCTGGACAGTCGCGCTGATGCTCGAGCACTTGGAGCTGAAGGACGAGGCGGCCACGGTGATGGACGCGATCCGCGCGACGACGGCGTCCGGCGTGCTCACCCGTGACCTCGGCGGCACGGCAACAACCGTCGAGGTCGGCGACTCGGTGCTCTCCAACCTCTGACGAATCGGGAGGGTGGCAATTGACTCGGAAACCTGTCGTCGTGGTCGGCGCCGGACCCGCCGGCATCGCCGCTGCGCTGGCCGCCGCCGCATCGACTCACTGCATCCTGCTCGATGAGCAGTCGGAACCGGGCGGCTACGCACTCTGGAGGACCAAGTCGGCCGAGCAGACACCCGACGTGGAGGTCATCCCCCGCCTACGCGAAGCGGGGATCGACTATCGACCGAGCACCTCGGTTTGGGCGCTCTTCGACGGCCCAACCGTCGCCGCGTACGCCAGCGATCATGCATATACGATCGCTGCAGCGGCGGTCGTCATCGCTACCGGAACTGTAGACTGTGTCTGGCCTGTCCCGGGCTGGCACCTCAATGGCGTCTTCACACCACGCCCGACACTGGCGGATCTGCGCAGAGGGGCGATCGCGCCGGGTACGCGGTTCGGCATCGTTGGCAACAGTCCCCAAGTCCGGTCACTGGTCGAGATGATCAAAGCGTTCGGCGGGGAGATATCCAAGGTAACAGCTGACCTTACCACCACGCGTATCGCAGGGGAGACACGCGTCGAGCGCCTGGGCGACGGCCGAGGGAGCGCCACAGTTGATCATGTCGTGCTCGCTCTGGGGCGACGGCCCGACCATGCGCTGGCGCTGCAGGCACGAGCAGCGAGTGCGTTCGACCGGCAGGCGCTCGTCGAGATGCCCCTGCTCACCGGCGATGGCGCGACATCGATCCCAGGGGTCTTCGTCGCGGGCGAGGCTGCCGCCGTCAGGGGTGGGGACGCGATCCGCGCCCACGGCAAGCTGGGGGGCAATTCCGCTGCGCGCGTCGCGGACGGCACGGCAGCCCCGACCATCCCGGAGAGCGCCCCACCGACCAAACCCGACGTCGCGACTTGGCCGATCCCGAGTGATCCCGAGACCATCATCTGCCGTGAGCAGCTGGTCGACCTCGCAACACTCCAACAGGCGATACGCGATGGCGCTCACGACGTCAATGATCTGCGGCGCCGTACGCGGGCTGGCATGGGTTCAGGTCAAGACATCCTGCCGGCTCTCGCGGCGCTGCTCTTGCATCAGGACCCGGCGATTCCGGACGAGCGGCTGATCGCGCGGGTGCGGCCACCGATCCGCCCTCTACCCTTCCGCGCCGTGCTCGAAACGTTGGGAGGGCGGACCGCATGACGACCGCACCGAACGACGTCGTGATCGTCGGGGGCGGCGTGATCGGCTGCTCCATCGCCTGGCACCTCGCGTCGCGGGGGGCCGGCGTCACGCTGCTCGAGCAGAACGCACTCGCATCGGCCGCGTCCGGCGCGAGCGCGGGTGGTGTCCGGCAGCAGGGACGGGATTTGCGCGAGCTGCCGCTTGCGATCTGCGCGATCGGCCGATGGGAACACCTGGAGGCCGAACTGGACGCCGACCTGCACTACCACCGAGAGGGACACCTGACGCTCATCGAGGACGAGACGGATCTTCCCGCCGTCGAACTGAGCGTTGCCCAGCAGCGTGCGGCCGGTCTCGACCTGCACACTGTCGTTGGCGATGATCTTCGCGATCTTGCACCGGGCATCGCTGATCATGTGACCGCCGGGACATACTCGGAACACGACGGACACGCCAATCCCATCCTCACCACCCACGCCTTCGCACGAGCTGCCGAGCAAGCCGGCGCCAGGATTCGCACCGGAACCACCGTCACCGGTATCCACCAGCAGGGCGGGCGCGTCATCGGCGTCGACACGAGCGCTGGCCCTGTGTCCTGCGACCATCTGGTGCTCGCCGCCGGTCTCTGGATCCCGCGGCTGGTGTCAGGGATCGGGATCAACCTACCGATCGTCGGGTTCGCGCCACAGATGCTGGCGACCCGCCCTATGGAGCCACGCCTGCATCAGGTACTGGGCGCACGCTCACGCAAGTTGAGCCTCAAGCAGATTCCCACGGGGAACTACGTGATCGGCGGTGGGTGGCCGGGAGACATCGATCTGGCCGCAGGCGTTGCCACCCCGCGCGAGGAAAGCATCGTTGGCAGCATCCGCGACGCGACAGCCGTGTTCCCGGAGCTGGCCAACGCGACCCTCGAGCGGGTGTGGGTTGGTGTCGAAGCGCTCACCATCGACGAGGTGCCGATCCTCGGCCCACTTCCGGGCGTCGACAATCTCACAGTCGCAGCCGGCTTCTCCGGTCACGGCTTCGCCCTCGGCCCGATCGTCGGCCAGCTCATCGCCGAGCAAATCCTCGATGGTACCTCATCACTCTCGATCGACGCACTCGGCCTCGACCGCTTCGCGGGTGCGCAATCCGGACCTCCGAAGATCACCCCGAAGGCCGGCTAGCGCGATGCGCATCACCCTCGACCAGTTGGACGCGTTGCGCATGCCAGACGGCGAGACGCTGCTGGGGACGATCGCCGAGCGCGACCCCTCCCCCGCCGAGACGCTGGCGCTCGTCTCCGGACTGCGCGAACGATTCGACCCCGAACTGGTCGCGGCCGCAATGACGATCCACACCCTCCGCCAGCGCGCCCGGGGGCGCTTCCAGGACGCCGATCGCCTCTGGCTGACCGGTGAGGGACTTGAACAGGCGTCCGGGGACTTGGTCGCCGACTACCGGGCCGCTCGCTTCGCCGGGTGCATACGGGTGGCCGACCTCGGCTGCGGCATCGGCGGCGACTTGATGGCACTCGCGCGACGGGACATCGGCAGCCTGCTCGCGATTGATCGCGACCCACTCCACGCCGCGATGGCGGCGCTCAATGCCCGCACCGTCCGGCCAGATGTCGATTTGGAGATCCGCGTCGCCGACGCCCTGGACGTCGACCTGACTGGCATCGACGGCGTCTTCCTCGACCCGGCACGGCGCCGCGGCGGACAGCGCGTCGGCGCCGGCGGGACTTCTCCCCCGCTAGACTGGGCAATCGGCCTCGTCGAGCACGTACCGAAGGTCGGCATCACAACCGCGCCGGGCATCGCCCACACGCAGGTTCCCGAGGGGTGGGAGTTCGAGGCCATCGCCATCGGTACGGACCTCAAGGAAGGGATGCTCTGGTCGCCGGCGCTGGAGACTGCCCATTGGCGCGCGACAGTGATCGATCCCTCCAGCGGCGAGGCGCATACCCTGGTCGAACGCGGTGACGAACCACTGCCGATCACCGAGCCTCTGCCCGGCATGACCGTGATCGACCCCAACCCCGCGGTCACTCGCGCGGGGCTCGTCCAAACGCTCGGTCACCAGCTCGGCGCGCGCATGATCGACACGCAAATCGCCTTTCTCGTCACGGAGGAACCGGTTACCACTGCGTTCGCACGGTCCTTGCAAATCGTCGACGCGCTTCCATGGCACGAGCGGCGGGTGAAGATGCGGTTGCGGGAGCTCGGCGCAGGCGCGGTAGGCATCCGTCGGCGCGGACTTGCCGGGGACGTCGACCGAATCGCCCGGCGGCTACGGGGCGATGGATCGCGACGATTGACGGTGCTGATGACCCGGCACCGCGATAACCCATGGGCGATCATTGCCGAAGACCCGCCCGGGTGAGAACACGCGCACTACAGGGGGAGTCTCCGCCAGGATGGTAGAATCCGGCCAAACGAATCCCCTCCGCCTCGCCAAATGGACAGGTGAGGTCCTCGCCGCGCAGGCGTATGATTGTCCGCAGAACGCACCGGTTTTTACGGGTGTCGCTGCGCGGTGTTGAGAGACGAGCGGGATGCGACTCCATTACTCAGAGGACATGCACACGACTATGGAAATCCCCACGATCGAGAACCTCATCCCCACGGTCATCGAGAGCACGAACCGTGGCGAGCGCGCCTTCGACATCTACTCGCGGCTGCTCAAGGACCGCATCATCTTCCTGGGCACCCCGATCGACGACCAGATCGCCAACCTGATCATTGCCCAGATGCTCTTCCTTGAGCACGAGGACCCCGAGCAGGACATCCGCCTCTACATCAACTCCCCGGGCGGTCAGGTTTACGCCGGTCTCGCCATCTACGACACCATGCGCATGGTCCGCCCGGACGTGCAGACACTCTGCGTTGGCATGGGCGCCAGCATGGCCGCGGTGCTGCTGGCGGCTGGCGCATCGGGCAAGCGGTTCGCGCTGCCGAACTCGCGCATCATGATTCACCAGGGCTCGGCGGGCTTCCGCGGTAACGTGCCCGACATCGAGATTGCCGCCCGCGAGACCATGGAGTTGACGAAGACCCTGACGCAGATCATGGCCGACCACACCGGGAAGCCCTTCGACCGGGTCCGCGAGGACACACAGCGCGACTACTACATGACCGGCGAGCAGGCCAAGGAGTACGGCATCGTCGACCAGGTGATGATGCCCACCGCTCCAATCGGCGTGAACGGGTCTGGGAAGGACAAGGCGTAGCCAGTCGCTCGGCGCGAAGAGGCAACGCTCACGTAATCAGCAAAACGAGGTGTTGGGGTGCATTATCGGTGTTCCTTCTGCAACAAAGGACAGGAAGAAGTTCGGCGGCTCATAGCGGGACCCAACTCGGTCTACATCTGCGACGAGTGCGTCCAGCTCTGCCGCGAGATCATTGAAGAGGAGGAGCCGGCCACGTCGAGTCCTGAGCCGGGCCCCTCGAAAATCCCCACACCTCGCGAGCTCTACGACCAGCTCAATCAGTACGTCATCGGCCAGGACCAGGCGAAAAAGATCCTCTCCGTGGCGGTCTACAACCACTACAAGCGGATCAATGCTGGCCTGCAGTCCGACAGCGATGTCGAGCTCCAGAAGAGCAACATCCTGATGGTCGGGCCGACCGGGTCCGGCAAGACCCTGCTCGCGCAGACGCTCGCCAAGCTGCTCGACGTTCCCTTCTCCATTGCGGATGCCACCGCGCTCACCGAGGCGGGATACGTCGGCGAGGACGTCGAGAACATCCTGCTGCGGCTGATTCAGTCGGCCGGCGATGTCGCCCGCGCGCAGCACGGCATCATCTATATTGACGAGATCGACAAGATCGCTCGCAAGTCGGACAACCCGAGCATCACCCGCGACGTGTCCGGCGAGGGCGTGCAGCAGGCGCTGCTCAAGATCATCGAGGGCACCGTCGCCAACGTGCCGCCGCAGGCGGGCCGCAAGCACCCGCACCAGGAGTACATCCAGATTGACACCCGGAACATCCTGTTCATCGTCGGTGGCGCCTTCGAGGGCCTCGAGGATGTAGTGCGCAAGCGCACCGGCAAGCAGGCGTTCATGGGCTTCGGCGGCGAGGGTGGCAAGGCCACCGAGGAGATCGTCAACCCGCTGCAGCACCTCTCGCATGACGACCTGCTCAAGTACGGTCTGATCCCCGAGTTCGTCGGGCGTCTGCCGGTCGCGGTGGCGCTCAACCACCTCACGCGGCAGGACCTGATGCGGATCCTCACCGAGCCGAAGAATGCGGCGGTGCGGCAGTACCAGCGGTTTTTCGCGCTTGATGACGTCGAGCTGATCTTCACCAACGACGCGCTCGAGGCGACCGCGCGACAGGCCGAGGAGCGGAAGACAGGTGCTCGCGGGCTGCGCACCGCCATCGAGGAGGTGCTGCTCGACGTGATGTACGAGATTCCCTCGCTCGAGGGTGTCAAGAAGTGCATCGTCGACGCGAACGTGATCAACAACCACTCGCGCCCCATCCTGCTGACCGTGAACGAGCAGGAGATCGACTACGCCAAGACGGCGTAGTCGGCGGCACTACCGTTTCGACACAAGACCGCCCGGGGTCATCCGGCCCTGGGCGGTTCAGGTTTATCACTTGCCCGAGCAGAACCTCCCCGGCACACCTCCCACACCGGAGGCCACTTGGAACCTTCGTGCCGGCCAGGACCGACGAAGCACTCCGCGCCATGGACCGTTGTATGAGATGGCATCGGCTTGTTCGTGGCATGGCGTCTGCTAACGAAGCTATCACTGAGCCACGAGTGGTCAACCAGTCGGTCGAAACCAGGAGCCAGAGCCATGCAGATCGGATGGAAAACCGTGCCGGGCAACCGGATTGCCGTCGCCACGCTGGTACTTGTCCTGCTGCTGGCTGGCGCTTTTACGGTGAGCGCTCAGGACACAGCAACACCTACCGCACCGGAGGTTGCCGAGCCCGAAACCGCAGAAGCCACGCCTGTCGCGACCCCGATTCTCCCTCCATTGCTGGGCGGCGAGTACCCGGTCGGGACAGCCCTCGTCACCACGGCAGACAGCCTCCGCCTTCGCACGCAGCCCACGACTGACGCCGAGACACTAATGACGTTGCCAGCAGGCACAGAGGTGCAGGTGATCGGCGGTCCCGAACAGGCTGAGTCGTTCACTTGGTACGAGGTTGAGGTGCTCGACACCGATGAGCCACTCACGGGCTGGATCGCGACCAGCGCCGACTTCGTCGATCCGGCTCAGGACGCCGTCACCTAAACCTCGGAAGGATGGGTAGCAGGGGCTAGACGGTGAGCAGATCGCCAAGATCAGCCAGGAGACGGTCCAGTTCCTGCTGGCTCCGCGCATCCAGGACGGCTGCTTCGGGGATGCGCGTCCGCGCCGAAGCGATCACACCGCGGCGCACCAGGACCTCCTTCCAGACGGGGCAGCCATACATCGCTTCGAAGTTGAGCAGCGGTAGCAGGCGCGTGTGGACATGACGCGCCTCCTCGCGATCTCCCCGCTCGAGCGCCTGCCAGATGCGGACGTGAACATCGACGACCTCACACGCGGGCATGGTGCCACACGCTCCCCGGGCTGCCTCATTGAGCAGGTAGCGCCCGCCCATGCCGCCCATCACGCCGTTTAAGCTGTCCCCGGCGAGCTCCCTCACCCGCGTCATCACCTGCGGCGCGTGGACAGACTCCTCCTTGAGCCAGTCGACACCCTCGACCTCTGTCACCAGCTGCGCGAGGAGCTCGGGTGCCATCGACGTGCCGCAGAGTCCTGGATAGTGCTGGATCCAGACCGGCAGCGGCGCTGCGGCTCGGGCCACTGCCGTGTAGAAGGCGAGGATCTCCTCCGATCGAGCCTGTCCGCCGCCCGGCGGCATCGTGATGACGGCGTCGGCGCCGATGCTGCCAGCATGACGCGTGAAGCGAACCGAGGCCGGTTCGCTCGCGCCCGAGACGCCGATCACCACCGGCACGCGCCCCCTCACCTGCTCGGTCACCAGTTCCGCCACGCGCATCCGCTCGTCGTCGAGCAGTGCGGCGGCCTCGCTGGCGACCACCGGCGCGACGATGCCGTTGGCACCGGCATTCAGACAGAACTCGATGCAGCGCGCGAGTGACGTCTCGTCGATCGAGCCGTCGTCGTGAAATGGGGTCGGCGGGATAGCATAGACACCTCGAAACGCTCCGGTCGGCATGCAACTCTCCCTCTCGACATTGACGGCGCATGACTCGGGTCAATCGCGGCATGACGGATCACGACATCCGGCGCGGTGTGAGGATCACGCTCGCCACGACCGCGCCGAGGCAGGCAACTGCCGCGGCGATGAAGGCGATCGTGTAGCCGTGGTTGGTGGGCAACCGCGCCCCAACGGGGTATAGCTGCTGAGGAGCGCGATGCTCGCCGCGCTGCCGATCGATCCGCCGGTGGAGCGCAGTACGGCGTTCAGCCCGGTCGCGCTGCCGGTCTCCTGGGGCGGCACCGCCCTGATGATGAGCCCCGGCATGGCGGCGAAAGTTGTCCCGATGAAGGCCGAAAACGCCAATTGCGAGCATCATCTGCCACGGTTCGTCACGCACCAGGGCGAGGAACAGGGCGGTCAGCGCGACGATGCCGGCACCGATCGGCAGCACCAGGAACGGCTCGATGCGTGCGTTCAGCCACCGTGTGAACCATGTCGACAGCATGGTCC
>DASYWL010000310.1:0-4089 GCA_035936055.1 Thermomicrobiales bacterium | reverse complement strand
GGCCGCGACCTGGCCATCACGGACCGGAGGGTCGATCTCCACTGTGCGAGTCACGATCTGGTCCGGGACGAGTCCGACTGCGCGGGTGCCATCCTCCCACGAAAGTTGCAGATCGGAGAGATGGACCGGCGCGATGTTGACCGAGTGGGTGAGGGAGGTATCGAGTGGAGCTTCGCGCTCCTCGACCAGGTACTGCCCGTCGCGGGCCACGCATCGGCCCGCGAACCATGTCTCCCGCACGGTCAGGTTTCGCAGATCGTCATCGAGAACGACGAGATCGGCCTCGAAGCCGGGAGCGATAGCGCCGATGGTCCACTCTTGCATGTACTGAGCGGCGTTCCAGCTTGCCATGGTGAGCGCGCGAACCGGGTCGAGCCCGGCAGCGATCACAGTGCGCAGGACATCATCGACGTGGCCGTTGTGCAGCAGGTCGTGGGCGTCCCGGTCATCGGAACCGAAGGTGCATCGCCGCCACGTGGCATCCTCGACCAGCGGGAGCAAGTCGAGGAGGTTTTTTTCGGATGAACCCTGCCGCAATACCAGCATCATGCCAGCTGCCAGCTTGTCGTGGGCCTCGTCCAACTCCGTCGATTCGTGGTCGGAGCGGATCCCCGCGGCGGCGTAGGCCTGCACCGCGCTGCCACGAAGTCCGGGGCTGTGTCCGTCCCGGGGAAGCCCGTTGGCAGCGACGATCTTGTCGAAGATCTCGCGCTCTCCGGCGAGCAGGGCGGGGAAGTTCATCATCTCGCCGAGCCCGGCACATTCCGGCCATGCGAGCATGCGCTTGATGTCGTCGAGGTCGAACGTCGCGCCGGGGCTTTCCAGGGGGCTCGCGGGCACGGAGGATGGAGCCATCCAGTGGACCCGGATTGGCAGATCCTGCGCTGCCTTGCGCATCGCCTTGACACCGGCGAAGCCGGCGACGTTGGCGATCTCGTGCGGATCAGCGAGCACCGCCCCAGTTCCTCTTGGCACGGTGGCTCGGGCGAACTGCGGCACCCAGAGCATCGAGCTCTCGATATGGACGTGCGCGTCGATGAAGGAGGGAGCAACCACGGCACCGAGCAGCTCGATACGCTCTCGCGCCTCGGGATACTGGCCGACGCCAGCGATGATGCCGTCGCTGATCGCGATGTCCGCCGTCCTCAGCTGTTGCGTGAAGACGTTGAGTACGCGCGCGCCGGAGATCACGGTGTCGGCGGGTTCCACGCGCTGGGCGACTCGCACGCGCCTCCGCCACTCCCGGTACACCTCTTTGCCCGCCATGTCGCTTCTCCTGCTGGCCCGGACTAGCCAAGCTGCCGCTCGATGAGCGTGACGAGATCCTCGATCCGCGGGAGGCGCTCCTTCACGAACGCGGGAATGTCGTCCGCACGCTGGAACGG
This sequence comes from Thermomicrobiales bacterium, assembly GCA_035936055.1. Classification (GTDB taxonomy): domain Bacteria; phylum Chloroflexota; class Chloroflexia; order Thermomicrobiales; family UBA6265; genus JACCVC01. The sequence goes on along the minus strand of DASYWL010000310.1, from coordinate 2,704 downwards.
CATCTCGACTGTCTCGACCACCACCACCCCCTCGATCGTCTCGTCCCACTCGGCAGTCTGGTGCGATTCAAGGAATCCCCGCGCGATGCGAGGGATTTGCAGGCGCGCGAGCCGAGCCCGCGACTGCCGGCGCCACGGCGAATCCTCCTCGGCGTACAGACCGGGAGAGTCGGCCCGCATCTGGATCTCGAGACCGTCACGGCCGATGCGGACGTCGACCCGACCCAGTTCGTCGTCAACCGCGATTGACCAGCGGTTGCTCTCGTCGATGGTGCCATAGGCCCAGAAACCGGCCTGGCGTAGAGCCTGGCGAACCGGCTCGAGGGTCTGCTGGTCCTCTTCGAGACGGTCAGGCTCGGGTGATTCGGCGTTGGTGAACGGGTACTGATCGGACACGCAAAAGTTACTCCCGGACAATAGACGCGCAGCTCTGTGCCGGCGCCGTTCCCCGGCGCCGCGTTGTCCCCATAGTGTGCCGCAGATGCGGCAGGCATGCGACGCGATGCTCCAATCAAGCCGCCGCTCCTGGGGCGACCCGTTTTTACGATGACCGCCGGCTGTGCTACTATCCCCGCAACCCCAAAAAGGTAGGGTCCGATCGGCACCTGAAGCCGGTGAGATCGGGTCCGAGGTGGTAATTGCGCTGTACCCGAGCGCATCCGGTACCGGGGACGGCCCCGGTGCAGAGTGTGGCCCGAGACGATCGGGCAAGGAGGACTCACGACATGATCGACGCGCGGTATGCAGGGTTGGTCGAGAAGCTCCGGCTTGGCGAGATCGACCGACGAACGTTCATGATACGCGCTGCGGCGCTCGGCGTTTCTGCCTTCGTCGCACAGGCCTCGATTTGGAGCATCGCTGCTCAGGAGTCAGATGCCGAGCTCAGGCCTGAGAACCTTGGCGTGGAGGGGGTCGAGCACAGCACGGACACCAGCAAGGGCACCATCAACATCTACTCTTCATGGCCGATGACGGGCGCGTCGGAGCAGATTGGCGGCGACTCTGCTGCGGCGGTGCGGTTCGCGTTCGAGATCTTCGGCAACGCAGCCGGTGGCTTCGCCCTGAATTACGAGGCGCTCGACGACGGCATCGCGGCAAACAACGGCGCCTGGGACGCGGCGAAGGAGACCGAGAACGCCTCGATGGCGGTCAACGATCCGGACTGCATGGCCTACATCGCCACCTACAACTCCGGAGCCGCCGAGGCGGCGATCCCGGTCACCAACGAGGCCGGTCTCGCGATGATCTCTCCGGCGAACACGGCGGTGGCGCTGACGAAGGAGAGCCCGGTCAATCCCGAGGGCTACCCGGATGTGCTGTACGCCAGCGGTAAGCGCAACTACATGCGCCTGGTCCCGGCGGACGATATTCAGGGTGGCGCGTCGGCCAACTACGCGTTCAACTCGCTGGGCACGCGCGCGTACGTGCTCCATGACAATCAGACCTACGGCCTCGGCGTCGCGCAGGTCTTCAGCGACACATTCGAGGCGCTTGGCGGCGAGGTGCTTGGCTTCGAGGCGTTCGATCCCAACGCACCGGAGTACCAGGCGCTGATGACCAAGATCGCTTCCGAGGGGCCGGATCTGGTCTACCTCGGCGCGATCGTGAACCTCAACGCCTCGAAGCTGCTGCAGGACATGCGCATCCAGATGCCGGCCGACCAGGTGGCCTTCATGGGGCCTGACGGCCTCATCAACCAGGCGTTCATCGACGGTGCGGGTGGTGCCGCTGAGGGCGCCTACATTACCTTCGGTGGTCTCCCCCCGTCTGAGCTTGAGTCGCAGGGCGGTCTCGCCAAGGCCTGGTACGACGGGATGGTCGAGCGGGTCGGACATGTGCCGGACTCCTACTCCGTCTACTCGTTCGAGTGCGGCGTCGTGGTCGCGCAGACCATCGACATGGTTGGCGAGAAGGACCGTGCGGCCATTCTCGATGCGATGTTCGGGATCGAGGGCTTCCGCGGCCTGATCGGCGACTGGAGCTTCACCGAAACCGGCGACACCACGCTGTCGACGATTTCGCTCAACACGGTGCAGGATGGCCAGATCACCTTCCAGGAAGTGATTACGCCGCCAGAGGAGTAAGTCGTCGCAACGGGCGGGTCGGGGCTCTGTCCCGGCCCGCCCTTCCTGCTGTTCTGGCCGCGAACCGGACGGGGCGAGGTGAGACCCGGTCGCGAGGCTAACCGGACGGGGGACGGAAACGTCGTGAACTGGACGCTCTTTTTTCAGGTGATCATCATCGGGCTGGCAACCGGCTCGCTTGTGGCGCTGATCGCGCTCGGCTACACGCTCGTCTACGGCATCATCGAGCTGATCAACTTCGCGCACGGCGAGGTCTTCATGATGGGCGCCTTCTTCGCGTCGACACTCATCGTGCTCACCGGAGTGACGGACCAGAGCTCGGGTCTGATGATCGTCGCCGTGATGCTGCTGGCGCTGCTCGCATCGATGGCTTTCAGTGCCGCACTCAACACCGGAATCGACCGAGTCGCGTATCGAAGGTTGCGAAACGCGCCGAGGCTGGCGCCGCTGATCGCCGCGATCGGCATGAGCTTCATCCTGTTAAACATCGGTATCTACTGGAAGGGCTCCAACCCGATCACGGCGCCATCGCTCATCCCGTTCGAGTACCGCACCTATAACGTGCTTCAGGAGTGGCCCATCCTCCGCGACTGGTTCGAGGGCTCCACGCTGCGTCTCGG
>DASYWL010000309.1:0-3047 GCA_035936055.1 Thermomicrobiales bacterium | reverse complement strand
GGCCGGGGAGGTGCTTGTTACCGTGAACCGAATGGCGTGATTGTCTGCTCGGTCTCGTTGTCGAAGAAGTGGAGCTGCTCTGGCACCGCCACAACCTCGATCTGCTGGCCGCGCTGGAGTCTCAGGCTCGGGTCCATACGGGCGGTGATCACTTGGCCGCGAACGTCCAGGTAGACGAAGATCTCGTTGCCGAGGAGTTCCACCACATCCACCGTCGCCGGGATGAGGGCCGTGTCGGGAATCTCCCCGGCAGCCATTCCGCGCTCGACGAGGTGCTCAGGCCGGATACCCATCGTCACCGACTTGCCGATGTAGTCGCGCAGGTTGCCCACGCGCTCTTCCGGAATCGTCATCTTGAAGCCGGGATGGACCGCAACGAGGCGCTCACCGTTGCTCTCGATCTTGATGTCGAGGAAGTTCATCGCCGGGGACCCGATGAAGCCAGCCACGAACTTGTTGGCAGGCTCGTCGTAGAGCTCCTGCGGGGTCGCCAGCTGCTGGAGCACACCAAGGCTGAGCACCGCGATGCGGTCGCCCATCGTCATGGCCTCGGTCTGGTCATGCGTCACGTAGATCGTCGTCGTGCGGACACGGTCGTGCAGCTTGACCAGCTCGGCGCGTGTTTGCACGCGCAGCTTGGCGTCGAGGTTGGAGAGCGGCTCGTCCATCAGGAAGAGGTCGGCGTTGCGGACGATCGCGCGGCCGAGGGCGACGCGCTGCCGCTGACCACCGGAAAGCGCCTTCGGTTTGCGGTCAAGGTACGCTTCGATGTCGAGAATGCGGGCAGCCTCGCGGACGCGCTCCTCACGCTCGTCCTTGGGGACCTTGCGCAGCTTGAGCGGGTAGGCGAGGTTGTCGCGGACGCTCATGTGCGGGTAGAGTGCGTAGCTCTGGAACACCATCGCCACGTTGCGGTCCTTCGGCGGAAGGTCGTTCACGACGCGATCACCAATGATGATCCGGCCGTCGCTGATCTCCTCGAGGCCTGCCACCATGCGCATGGCGGTGGACTTGCCGCAGCCGGAGGGCCCGACGAGCACCAGGAACTCCTCGTCCTGGACCTCGAGGTTCAGGTTGGAGACCGCAGGTTCCTCACCGTGGCCGTAGACCTTGGTGACGTTGTCGAAGATAACTCGCGACATATCTGTACTCCTCCGCCGATGTTACAGCGATCGCCGCTGACCGGTACGTCCGGCAACGTGATCCAGAAGCGCCCTACGATTCCATGACCACGCTCTCCCGAGGTGTGGCCACCATCGGCGTCTTTCGCTCCGCAAACCACGGCGCTTTATGATTCGCTAGGCATTTTGTGCACCGGATCGTCGAGATTGTCAAGTCTCCCTTTGCAGCCAGTGCGTGCGAACGTCGATTCCGGCGTCCTTGGGGTCCGGCCAGGGGCCGTTCCACTGGGTAGACGGGCCTGTCCAGCCCCGCGCCGCCATCCCGCTCAGAAACACCTCGGCCGGCTTTCGTCCCGGCTCGGCCAGCCACACCGCACCGTCTGACGCCACCAGCGTCTCCACCGCGACGATGAGTGGTTCGATGTCGCGCCGCTCGTAGAGTGCGTCGGCGGCCAACACGACATCGAAGTGCCCATGCTTGACCAGCGCGGCCACGTCGGGTAATCGCCAGTTGACCCGGCGCGCGTCGGCCGGCTCCGCGCCGGCATGGCGGAGGCAGGTCATGCGGGTCAGCGTGAGTGCCTCCTCGGCGTAGTCGATCACGGTCAGCTCGGCGCCGTGCGCGATGGCGACCGCTGCTGTGATCCCCACGCCGGTCCCGAGCTCGATCACCCGCTTGCCATGCACGCGATCGGGGTGGTGAATGATATCTCCGGCGAGCGCGATGCCTGATGGCCAGATCTCGGACCAGTAGGGCAGGTTCTGCTCCGGGTCATCGACGACCTGGTCGAGCAGGCGATTGGTGTCGATCGGCCGGGTGATCTCCACGAGCGTGCGTGTGCCGGGAATCTGGACGCGCTCGGTTTCCAGCTGGCCCGTGTGTGCAAGTGACGCGCGCAGCCGCTCAATTGCCGAGGCGACGTCGGTATCGTGAGCGGGATCGAACGGCGCGAACATGGGCGCGGCTCCCGGTGCATGCGGATTCTGCAGCGGCAGAACCTGCGGTAGAGTACCTCCAGTGTGACATGTTCTTGCTGTTTGACTCGAGTGAGGCGTTCCCATGAACGAATCCGCGCCGCATCGCGACCCCTCAGCCAACGATCGCACGCCCGTCGTTACGTTTGGTGAGGCGATGGTCCGGCTGACGCCGCCGAACCACGAGCGGCTCGAGCGCACGCTCAGCCTCGATGTGACCGTCGGCGGTGCCGAGCTCAACACGGCGGTCGGGCTCGTATGTCTCGGGCGCCCGGCAAGCTGGGTGAGCGCGCTGCCAGGCAACGGCCTCGGTCGCATGATCGTCCGGCATGCGCGCACTGCCGGTGTCGACACGTCCAGCATCCATTGGGCCGACGAGCGACAGGGCCGGGCGGGCGTCTACTTTCTGGAGGAGGGGGTCGATCCGCGCCCCTCGGCGATTACGTATGATCGCAAGGACACCGCAATCGCCAGGGTCACGCCGGGGACCTTCAACTGGTCCTCACTGCTCTCTGGCGCGGCGGCGTTGCACGTCTCCGGGATCACGCTGGCGATCTCGGACGGTGCGCGTTCGGAGGCGATGGAGGCAGTGCGCGTGGCGAACGCGGCCGGCATTCCGGTGGCGTTCGACCTCAACTACCGCTCCAAGCTCTGGAGTGAAGCTGAGGCGCGCGAAGCCTTCACCGAGATCGTCCCGAAGGTCGATATCCTCTTCGCCTCCCGCAGCGCGCTGAGGACCTTTTTCGACATTGATGGATCTCATGAGGAGGTGCTGCGCGAGGCTCTGAACAAGCTCGGTGCCGCCGCGGTGACCATCACCCGGAAGCGAGCCAAGGGGGCGCGGCGGCTCAAGATCATGAGCATGGCGCTCGGGCAGTCAGGGGTGCTGACGACGACCGACTGGCGGGATATCGAGGTGGTGGACCGGCTCGGCGGCGGTGATGCCTACGC
>DASYWL010000308.1:0-1744 GCA_035936055.1 Thermomicrobiales bacterium | reverse complement strand
GGATGGGGCGGACCTTCCAGCTGACGCGGCTCTTCGGCCGGATGACGGTGATGGAGAACCTGACCGCGATCTCCCGCGAGGCCCAGAAACGCGCCGAGGCGCGCGCGCTGTCGCTGTTGGAGTCGATCGGGCTGGAGGGGCTGCGCGACGAGTATGCCGAGAACCTCTCCTACGGCCAGCAGAAGCTGGTCGAGTTCCTGCGGCTGAGCATGATCGAGTCGTCGCTGATCCTGCTGGACGAGCCGTTCGCCGGCGTCAACCCGGTGATGGAGCAGAACCTGATCGCCCAACTCAAGGCGTGGATCGCCGAGGGGCGGACGGTGCTGCTGACCGACCACGAGATGGCGATCATGATGGAGCTCTGCCAGGAGATCTACGTCATGGACTACGGCGAGGTGATCGCACACGGCATCCCGGCCGAGGTGCGCGAGGACGAGCGTGTGATGGAGGCCTACTTTGGACGATAGCCAAGCAACCGCCACCGCGACCGGCATCCACGAGCGCGGGGAGGACCCCGCCGCCGAGCGTCCGAATCCATTGCTGCGCGTCGACAGCATCGACGCGGCTTACGGCAAGGTGCAGATCCTGCACGATGTCTCGATGGTGGTCCACCCGGCGGAGGTGGTCAGCATCATCGGGCCGAACGGTGCGGGCAAGTCGACCGTGCTCAAGTCGGTGATGGGGCTGCTCAATCCGTCGGCGGGGGAGGTGCGCTTCGCCGGCGAGGCGATCACCGGCATGCGGCCGGACCAGGTGGTGCGGCAGGGGATCGCCTTCGTGCCGCAGGGGCGGATCGTCTTCAAGGGCATGACCGTCACCGAGAACCTGGAGATGGGCGCCTACACGCTGGGGGACAAGCGCAAGCAGCGGGAGCTGATGAACCAGGTGTTCACGATCTTCCCGCGGCTTGGTGAGCGTCCGCGGCCGCAAGCGGGCACGATGAGTGGCGGCGAGCAGCAGATGCTGGCGATGGGCCGGGGGATGATGAGCGAGCCGAAGATGATCCTGATGGACGAGCCGTCGCTGGGGCTCGCGCCGCTGTTCGTCGAGCAGGTCTTCGAGCGGATCCGGGAGCTGAAGGCGCAGGGGATGACGCTGCTGCTGGTCGAGCAGAACGCGGTCAAGTCGCTCTCGATCTCCGATCGCGCCTATGTGCTGGAGCTGGGGCGCAACCGCTTCACCGGCACCGGCGAGGCGCTCCTCGACGACGATCGGGTTCGCAAACTCTACCTCGGCGGGTGATCGGCTCCCAAGGCGTCATTTCGACCGCAGGACGCGAAGCGTGCGGAGTGGAGAAATCTCTTGCGCAAGTGGCAGCACGATTCGCTCTTGTCTGCAGTTTCGCGTGGGATTTCTCGACACACATTCGCTTCGCTCAGTGCAGGCTCTTTGGCGCCGATGGCGCCTCGCCGGCTCGAAATGACGATCACGGTGCAACAATTAGGAAGTGAAACCGTCTTCGTCACCGTAGACACGTAGGGACCGACCGTGTGTCGGTCCGAGGCCTGGGCGAACACAAGGTCGATCCCTACGGAAACTCTGGGGCACGCTCTCGACGTGCCTGCTGTCGGGTTCACGAGCGTGCGCGTGCGCCGTTGGCGGCGGGGGTGCATCTATACTGAGAGGACCATGGAACCTCGGTCCTCGGCTGCACCGGCATCGTCGATGTTTCGCTCCCCGGCAGGGGCCGTCCGGTGAGCGCGCCGACCGGCCACGGCGATGATGGCGAGCGCTATCCCGCCAT
>DASYWL010000307.1:0-9384 GCA_035936055.1 Thermomicrobiales bacterium | reverse complement strand
GGGTGGAGGCTGATCGATCGGCGCTGCGCATCACCTGACGAGTGTACCGCAGCCTCTCGAAGGCACAATATCCAGGCCAGTCTCCCTGAATAGGCGAGGGGTGCCTCAACAATACACGGGTAGCGAGAGTGCGTTCACGAGGGGCTGGGGTATCGGCGATTCGTTCTCGAACTGGCTAGCATCGCCGCATCCACAGGGTCTGCTGAGCGTCGTAGAGACACAGCCACCCCTGCTCCGCGAGATGCTGCTTGGACTTCAACGCCTTGCCGCCGTTGGGGTAGCCATTGTCGTCGATCAGGGTAACCCCGTTCCGGCTCAGCTTCGGCAGCGCCGCCTGCAGCTCGCGCAGGTTGTGCGCCTGTGCGGCCGAGGCGTCCCCCTCCCTGGGACAGTCCATGCTGTCCAAGTACAGCAGGTCGATCGGGTGATCGAAGCTGTCCAGGAAGGCGACCGAATCCTGATTCACGTAAGTGATGTGGTCGGCGAACCGCTTCGTGCCTTCGCGCGACTCCGCAATCGCCACCGGATCGGCATCGCACGTCCACAGGTGGCCGCCGAACTCCTGCAGCACCTCGCCGAAGATGTAGGTTGCGTTACCGTCACCCTCCCAGCCATGCTCCAGGCTTTCGACCCAGCGCAGCGTGCCGGTCTCGACGATGGTGGTACCGTCGTGCTGGAGAAACAGGTTGAGCGCGGCCTTCATCGTCGGAAAGCGCCCGGCCAGCTTGTCCTGATACGTTGCCGCAAATATGCTCTGCCAGGATGCGAAGCGCGTGGTCTTGTCGTGTCGCGCTGTCGGTGTCCCCATGATCGCCTCCTTGGTTCGTTGATATTCGCCAGTGGGCGGCGCGCGGTAGTGGGTATGCACCTGCAAGATGGCTTCCAGTGTTGGATGGCCTGTGACTTGCGCGTACGGGGCACCGCATCGCCAGCCGAGGCGGTGGTGACACGAACAGGAGGCAACCATGCAGCAAGCGAACCCGATCACCTGTGGCAGTTGTGGAGCCGAAAACCCGCCGGATGCCGAGTACTGCGAGAACTGTGGCAAGCCGCTGACCCGTTCGGCCCAGGAAGGGTCGGCCGAGCAGGGGGAGACGCAAGTGGGCGGCGGGATCCTGGGCATTGGTGAGGGCGATGCCGATGTCGACGCGCCTGGTCTCGAAGAGGGGCCCCGTCGCCGCGGAACCCGCACAGGGGTGGCTGATACCAGCGGCGAGTGCCCCGGCACGATCGCTCCACCTGATCAGTGCGCTGAAACGAGCCGCGGGCGACCGGCGAGCCAGGCGTTGATGGAGTAGGGGACCAGCAGCGCCACGCAGAAGATCAGCGGCAGTGTCCAGCCGTCGGTGCGGTCGTGGATCGCGCCGAGGATGATCGGGCCCATGCTCGCGAAGAGGTAGCCGACGCCCTGCGCCATTCCGCCCAGGTCCGATGCCCGTTGCGCGTCCGGCGCGCGGAGGATGATGAGCGTCAGCATCAGCGCGATGATCATCCCCAACCCGAAGCCGAGCATCGCCACCCACAACACCGTCCCCCACAGCGGTGCCACGATGAGTGCCACCAGCGGCCCGGCCAGCAGCGTCGTCGTCACCGGGCTCAGCCAGCTCTGGGAGCGGGTCCGGTTGGCGAGGATCGGCGTGATGAACGAGCCCCCGAGGCCGGAGAGCGTCATCACCGAGAGCATCGCCCCGGAGCGCGCCTCGCCCATGCCCGCATCCTGCAGCAGCGTCGGCAGCCACGCGGCCACTGAGAAGAAGATCATCGATTGCGTGCCCATCGCGATGGTCACCTGCCATGCCAGCGGGCTGTTCCAGAGGCCCCGGCGGCGGGTCAGCGTCCGGAGCCCGGCAGCCCCGCGTCGCTGGTGCAGCACCCATGGCACCATCACCGCGATGCCGATCGCGGCTGGGATCGCCCAAATGCCGAGGGCCGGTCGCCAGCCCCATCCGGTCGCCGCCATCACCGGCACCGTCAGCGCCGAGCCGACGCCCGCACCGGCGTTGAGCAGCATCGTGTAGAGCGAGGTCATCGTCCCGACCCTGTTCGGCGCCTCGCGCTTGACGAAGGCGGGGATCAGCACGTTCAGCAGCGCGATGCCGGTGCCGAGCCCGAGCGTGCCGAGGTAGAGTGCGAGCGCCGGCTGCCCCATGCGGACGATCACGCCGGTCGCGATCGCGGTCATCGCGAGCATCAGCGTGGTATCGAGGCCGAGCCTGCGGGCGAGCACCGGTGCCAGCGGCGAGACGAGCCCGAAGCAGAGCACGGGCAGAGTGGTGATCAGCCCGGCGGCGACGCCGGAGAGGCCGAGATCGCGCTGGATTGTCTCCAGCACGGGTGGCACGGCCAGGATCGGCGCGCGCAGGTTGAAGGCGAGGACGACGAGTGCCAGCAGCACCGCTTGGGTTTTTCTGATGCCGCGGATGGGCGAGCCGTTCGCCCGGCTGGTGGCGGACATGGGTGCAGGGTTCCGGTGGGTGATCGACAGACATGACGACCACCCGCCGCGTGGACGGGTGGTGGCTTCACTTTACCGCAGGGATCGGGAGTATGGGCTGTGGGGTCAGGAGGCTTTCTTGTTGCGCTGCGCCTCGACGTAGGCGCGCAGGACCTGGTTCATGCGGGTCTCGTTAGTCAGGCCCCTGATTCTGGAACCATTCGATCACATCGAAGTCGTACCAGAGGGTGACTCGTTTCTTGGCTGGGACCGGGGGCATACCGACGTAGACGGTATCCCAGTCGAACTCGCCCTCCTCCTCGACGTCGATCGAGGCCTCAAGCTCCTCCTCGGTCATGTTCCTGACCCGTTCCCAGTCAGTCTTGCTTTCGCCGCGGGCGAGCATCTCGTCGATCTCTTCAGCGGTGTAGCGGACGATGCGCTCTTCGTGGTTCTTGTTGCTCATATCATCGCCTCACGTTCTCTGCAACGTAGCTACGAGTGTAGCAAAACACGGAGTGCATTCTGTCAAGTACGGCGAGCGCCAGAAATCGTGTCGGTATGAGCCATCAATACTCGTGTGTGGCGAGAATGGAGGCGATCTCATTCCTGCGGGCATGCCTTACCGAAATGAAGCGAATCGTGCCGTTCCGCCTGGTCCAGACCGCTGTCACGAATTGGCCACCGAGAAAGCCCACCGTGAGGTAGCGCTCTTCGCCTCGATAGGCACTGATTGTTCGAAACACCGGTCTTCCGTCGAACAGACGCCTGGCATCAAGGAAGTCGATCCAATGTTTGTCGATGTTGCTCAGCCGCTTCGCCTCGTCCCACTCGAACTCCACCAGCGCTTCTCCCTCGCACCCGCCGTCGACGACTCGGCCGATGTGCTCAGGTTCGCATGAGGTGGCCGGAACAGGTAGCCCGGCCCTCCGGGAACCAACCATCTGTCGGCGCACCGGCCCCGCCCAGATGGAGAGGGGGCGACACGGTTGCGATCAGCTCCCCGCGGCACGACAAACCCGGCGGCCGGGAACGCTCCCACCGGCCGGGCTGCCGTTGTCGTCTCGTGCTGTCGAGCGGCGACTACGTGTCGCTGGTGGCCCTCCAGGTCTGGTTGATGAACTGGCGGCACTGCTCGGCCACCGCCGTGTCGACGTGCCCGTAGTCCGGGTTCGACTTGAGATCGCGCACGACCGCCTCGGAGATCACCTGGTTGACGTCCTGTGATAGTGCGGCATAGGTGCGCAGCCCCTCGCCGGAGAACGCCTCGGTCGCGCTGTCGCCCAATGCCATCGATGTGGCATGCAGCGTCGAGTAGGCTATCGCTGCATGGTTGAAGGCGGTGAAATCGTCGCGCAGCGCCTTGGAGATGCTGTCGGCGCGCAACCGGTCGATGATCCCGGCCGCCTTGCCGAGCAGCTCGGAGCCCCGCTCGATGATCCCCTTGCTGGCCTCTGTGCCGTACTCCTTCTCATACGATACGGCGCGGCGTTTGCTGTCCCGCACGGTGTCATGGAATCGCTGAATCGTCGACGTCAATTGGGGGCTGTCGCTCTTCAGCTTGATCTGGTGGTCGAGCGCCTCCTCGATATGCCCCTCCAGCGCGACAATGTCACCGATCCAGTCAGCGATGACCTTGTGGTTTTGCTTCTCGGTGCTCATGCGTGCTCCTTTGCTTGCGCGATTATCCAAACGGCGCTAGGGTGGCGCCCCGCTACGCGAAGGTCACGCAGAATCCCTGCCACGCCGGTTCCCTGCTCGTGCAACAGCCACGATCTGGGACAATGGCGCCAGAACGCCGGCACATCCGCACCGATCCCCGGAGCAGCACCGATGCCAGACCCGACCACCGACCGCATTCCCTACGCGACACCCGTCGATGTCCGATTCAGCCCGAATACCGCGCACCGACCGGTGCCGATCGGCAGCGTTATCCTCGACGACCAGATCTGGGCGCCACGCATCTGGCTCAACCGCCAGCGCACCATCCCTGCACAGTACACACTGCTCGAGGAGACCGGACGCCTCAACAATTTTCGGCGCGTCGCAGGCCCATACGAGAGTGGGCACGTCGGACGCGAGTTCAACGACACCGACGTCTACAAGTGGATCGAGGCCGCGAGCTGGGCGCTGGTGCACGCGTCCGATCAGGAACGGGCGGAGATCGAGGGGCTGATCGACGCCGCGATCGAGATCGTCGCCGCGGCGCAGCAGGACGACGGCTACCTGAACACATATTTCGCACTGGAGCGCGAGGGCCAGCGCTGGAGCAACCTGCGCGATCTCCACGAGCTCTACTGCGCCGGGCACCTCATCCAGGCTGCAGTCGCCCATGCACGGGTGACCCGCAAGACGCGCCTGCTGGAGGTCGCGACCCGTTTCGCCGACCTCATCTGCGCGACCTTCGGGTCCGCCAGCGAGGGCAAGCGCGAGGAGACCGACGGCCACCCGGAGATCGAGGTGGCGCTGATCGAGCTCTACCGGACCACCGGCGAGACGCGCTACCTCGACCAGGCGCGCTTCTTCATCGACGTCCGCGGGCGCGGCACCATCGGGGGCAGGGAGTACCACCAGGACGCCACCCCGCTGCGGCAACAGACGGAGATGGTCGGGCACGCAGTCCGCGCGGTCTACCTCAACGCTGGGGCCGCCGACCTGCTCGCCGAGGAGCGCGACCCGGCGCTGCGCTCGGCGCTCGACGCGATGTGGGAGAACATGACGACCCGCCGCAGCTACATCAGCGGCGGCGTCGGCTCCCGCTGGGAGGGCGAGGCGTTCGGCGAGGATTACGAGCTGCCCAACACCCGCGCCTACGCCGAGTCATGCGCGGCGATCGGCAGTGTGATGTGGGCGTGGCGGATGATGCTGCTCGTCGACGAGGACGACACCCGCTGGGTCGACTGGATCGAGCGCACGCTGCTCAACGCGATGCTGCCCGGCATCTCGCTCGACGGCGAGCAGTACTTCTACCAGAATCCGCTGGAGGACGACGGTGACCACCGGCGGCAGCCGTGGTTCGGTGTCGCCTGCTGCCCGCCGAACATCGCCCGCATGCTCGGCATGGTGCCGGGGATGGTCGCCACCGTGACCACGCGCCGGGCTGTTGGCGAGGAGCTGGGGCCGCTGCACGACACGGTCTGGCTGCACCTGCTGGCGCAGGGCACCGTTCAGGTCGAACTGCCCGGCGGCGGGTCGGTGACGCTGGCGATGCGTTCCCGCTATCCATGGGACGGCGACATCGAGATCGAGGTGACGGAGTTGGTCGACGCTGGCACCTTCATGCTCAACGTGCGCGTGCCCGGCTGGTGCGACGGCGCCAGCGGCGAGGTCAACGGCGAGGCGCTCGTCGGGGCCGAGACCGCGCCGGGACAGTACGCCACCCTGAACCGAACGTGGCAGGTGGGGGACACCGTGCGGCTGCGGCTGCCGCTGCGCATCAGGCGGATGGAGGCCCACCCGCGCGTCACGGAGGATGCCGGCCGGGCGGCGCTCATGCGTGGGCCGCTGCTCTATTGCGTGGAGGCGGCTGACAACGAGCGCGGCGATGTCCGCGACCTCGTGCTGGGCTCGGCGCGGGATCTTCACCCTGGCTGGCGGCCGGATGTGCTGGGCGGCTGCGTGGTGGTCTCCGGCACCGCCGAGCTGGAGCCGGTCGATGCCGGCTGGAGGGACAGGCTCTACCGGGAGATCGGCCCGACCGCGCCGCCTGCTCCGCGGGAGACGGTGACGCTGCAGGCGATCCCGTACCACCTCTGGGCGAACCGCGGGCGCGGCCCCATGACGGTCTGGCTGCGCCGGGAGTAGTGGATCGCTCCCGTCCGCAGCCGGGTCGGTTCTGCGGCTCCTCCGGGTTGCCGATGGATGGCCCACGGACCCCGGAGTGCCGGATGAAGGGCGGGGCAGGTCCGCTACCCTTCATCGTGTGGTGGCCGATGGTGCAAACAAACGCCTTGGCGGGTGCGCCTAGTCGCCGGTGGTCGTGGGCTGAACGGTCGCCGGGGCTTCCGCCGGCTTGGTGAGGCGACGGTCGACCAGCTCCGGGCGCGGCAGCTTGACATTCTTCGCCAGTCGCAGCCACACGAGCAGCCGGATCATGACGGCGGTCGGGTCGAACTGGCGCCAGCTCATGCCGTGGTAGGCCATGGCCGGGAAGGCGTGGTGGTTGTTGTGCCAGCCCTCGCCCAGGGTCAGCATGGCGATGATCCAGTTGTTGCGGCTCTCGTCTTTGGTGTCGAACGGACGGGCGCCGAAGGCATGGCAGATCGAGTTGACGGCGAAGGTGGCGTGGTTGAGGAAGGCCATCCGGACTAGACCGCCCCAGAGGAAGCCCGACCAGCCGCCGATGAGGAACGGGATGACCAGGCCGAGCACCAGCCAGACCTCGGTGGTGCGATCGACGAAGGCGATCACACGGTCCTGCTCGAACTTCCGACCGTAGCGTGCGCGGTCGGCCGGCTCGCCGGTGAAGAACCAGCCGAGATGCGCGTGAAAGAGGCCTTCGACCGGGCTGTGCGGATCGCCTTCCTGGTCGGAGAAGGCGTGGTGCTTGAGATGGTTGGAGGCCCAGTCGATCGGCCGGCCCTGCCCGGCCATGCTGCCGAGAATGAGGAAGATCGCCCGCACCGGCGCCGGGGTTTCGAAGCTGCTGTGGGTCAGCAGCCGGTGGAAGCCAAGGGTGATGCCCATCCCGGTCGCGACGTAGAAGCCGAGAAAGAGGGCGAGGTCGGTCCAGCTGATCCACTCCTGCCAGAGGAGGACCATGGCCCAGACCGTGCCGACCAGCGGGCCGATCGCCCAGACGAGCAGGGCTGTCTTGTAGAGCGTGCCCGGAGCCTTCCGGTCGAACACCTTGACGAGCAGCGCCGCGACGGCGAGCAGCGCGATGACAAGAATCCACCAATTCATGCGGGGTGTCTCCTGATCCTGTGATCCCTGCGCCCCTTGGGCATGTCGAGCGCGGAGCCAGGATCAAGAAACTCCACCTCAATGGTGAGTCGATTCACCGGTTCATGGGGTGTCACAACCAGGAGGAAGTGTACCCGCCCGCCGTGCCGGGCACCATCGAGCGCTACCGGAGCGGTCGTGAGGTAGGGAGCCAGTCACCGTCCAGGCGGCCCCGCACCACCTCCGGGCGAACCCCGGCCGCGGCCCGATGGCCGTCTGGCTGCACCGGGAGTAACCACGCCGCCTGGCCCCACTCGTACGGGTGAGCCGCGAACCCACCAACCCGTAGGGGAGCACCTCGTGTGCTCCCTTCCTCAATATCTGCCCACGCCAAAGGGAGGAGACAAGCTCCTCCCCTACGACGATCAAGGCTGCCAGAAATCGACATATGTGGCCGTGTGGCAGCCTTCCGATTTCGGCGAAACGGCGGGCAAACCAACCCTGCCAGAAATCCCCGCCCATTCTGGCAACCTTCGAAGACGGCCACACTGCCAGAATTCCGGATACAGGGACTGGTTGGTAGCCTCGACTTCCAAACGTGCAAGGTCTGCTCGCTAGCCGCTGGGAGACGTGCTACTAGAATCCTGCCTTAGGCACGTCGGCACCCTATTCATCCATATTGCAATCCCACCGGCGATCCAGCGACATCATCGACGAGCAATTGGCAAAGCTGTGATTGCTGCTGCAAGTCATGCGATGGCGTATACTCGGAAAACGTCAATGCAGGGATAATTAGCAAGTGGGAGTGGTCGTGCAGACAACGGCTGTGCATCGGAGTTATGAAACCGATCGTGGCATCGCCTACTGCGGTGACTCCCTGAATCTGCTCGATAATCTCGCCCCTGAATCAGTCGATTTGATCCTCACCTCTCCCCCGTTCCCACTTCTACGGAAGAAACCATATGGGAACGAAGAACAAGTAGATTATGTGGACTGGTTGATGCGGTTTGGCCAGCGTGCACTACCGGTGCTTAAATCGACCGGTTCTTTTGTGCTCGATTTGGGTGGTGCTTATCAGAAGGGTAAACCGGTACGTTCCCTCTATCAGTACCATGTGTTAATCCGATTCGTGGAAGAGTTGGGCTACCATCTCGCGGAAGAGTTCTTTTGGCACAATCCCTCTAAACTACCGTCTCCGACGGAATGGGTAAATAAACGGAAGATCAGGGCCAAGGACACAGTCAACACAGTATGGTGGTTCTCGAAGACCGAGTGGCCGCAAGCGAATGTGCGAAATGTCCGCACAGAGTATTCCGAGCGCATGAAAAAGCTGCTGAAAGATAGCAGCAAGTATTACACGCCCAAAGAGCGACCCTCTGGTCACGATATCTCCGAAAGATTCGGCAAAAATAACGGGGGCGCGCTTCCGTCAAACATGCTTTCTATTCCGAATACGGAGAGCAACTCGACGTATCTCCGCTACTGCAGGAGCGTCGGAGCAGTTGAGCATCCCGCCAAGTTTCCAGCCAAACTGCCCGAGTTCTTTGTTCGTTTCCTTACCGGGCCGGGCGATGTAGTGCTGGATATCTTCGCTGGCTCGAACACCACCGGCGAAGTGGCGGAGAGCCTTCAGCGCAGGTGGATCGCTTGCTATTTGGATCAAGCCTATGTCGCTGCTTCGGCCCTTCGCTTCGTCAGTTCAGAGGAAGGGGCAAATGACGTATACCAGCGAATCATGGCTGGCGAGGCTGTATCAATAGAATCGCCCTATTCAGCGTCTATAGATGAGCAGGCCAAGGTGGTTGACTGAATTGAGCTCGCTCGCCGTTGTATAGCATCAATGGATTTGGAGGCGACGTGGGATTCTTCCGTAAACTGCTCCGTGGACGCACAGACGAGAACAAATTGGCAGGGCCGGGGAATTCCTTCGGCTACGCTCAGGACAGGCTCTTCGACTGCGCTCAGGATGACCGGGGTGTGGTCGCCGCTAGCGGCGATGGGAGCGGGGGTCAAAGGCATCACGCATGCCATCGCCAAGGACGTTCAGCGCCAGTACGGTGAGAAAC
>DASYWL010000306.1:0-1909 GCA_035936055.1 Thermomicrobiales bacterium | reverse complement strand
GGCTAGCGGGTGGGGGTCGGAGCGCCAGGGCCCGCACCTCGTCGAGTGGCCGAGTCCATAAGGAGCCGGAAGCGTCGGTGCTCGTTGTGCCGGGGACAGCCGCGTCCTCCTCCTGGCCGGCAGAAGCGACGGCGTCAGCCTCGACCAGTCGGAAGACAATGGCCGCGCGGAGGCTTCCCTCCCAATCGGGGATACCTGGAACAATATCGTAACCGGCACAGACCATCTGTCCGACGTAGCGGACGAAACCCCTGCCCGATACCTCAAAGAGGTGCAGGTCCTTGCCCTCTGCCGCGTGGTCACGGATCGCGGCGTTGCCCCGCACAAAAGCCATGTCGCCGAGCTGACCCTCTCCGGTATAGCGGAAGGTGCCGTCGGGTTCCCAGCCGTCACGGTAGCCGTACTGCTCGCCTGTCTCGCCGGTGAAGAGGAAGACGAGCGGGTGGGCAGACGGAGTGCTGATCCCGCCCTGCCACTGACCGCCGTAGTGTCGGTGCAGGTCGCGACGACGGTATCGATTACCGATCTCTAACATGCGTCCACCTCGGGATAATTCGCCTCGGATCACGCCTCGCTTGGTTTGGCGGCATTTGGATGGGAATTGGTCCGGTGGATGTGGAACCGCTGCCGCAGCACGTCATGAGCCTGCCACGGGGCCGGGCACCGAGGCATGGGGGGCACGCCCTTACCGGACCGGTCTTCATTGCGGGAGCGGAGCCGGGCGACACGCTGCTGGTGGAGATCGTGGAGGTTCTGCCCGGCGAATGGAGCTGGCCGCCCAGCTGCAGGACTGGACCCGGGACGGTGGGGCGGATTGTGCGCGCCCACTCGTCGAGGTGCGCGGTGATCTGCGGCGCGCTTCATATGCGAACCAGCAACGGCGGCATGGCATTTCCGCATTGAGGAGGCGCATCCCTCTACATCGCTGAAAATATCGCCCTGCCCCCGCATGGCGATACCGCGCTCCCATTCGGTGAACGAGAGCTCTATAGATGGAGATAGGACCTTGCATGGGCGAATCTGCTTGCCGCTCGGGGATTTGTAGTGCGACGTGGTCGCATTGCCATCGCCTGGAGCAGCGACCATCAGCCGGGACGAGTGCCGCCCGCTCGGATCAGGGCCAGGAAGGCCTGTTCGGCGCGTGTGAGCAGTCTGTCGCGACGGGCTATGAGCCAAAACGAGCGGTGGCATGACCACGGGCTCAACGGTAGGTCGACCAGGAGCTCCGCAAGTCGCTCTGCTTCGATCGCGTGAGTGGAGAGCAAACCAACGCCTAGGCCCGCTTCGACGGCTCGCTTGACTGCCTCATTGCTCCCCAATTCAACGATGTGCCCGGGCGAGCAGCCGGCGGAACGGAGACATCGCTCCGCGAGCTCGCGCGTGGCAGAGCCCTCCTCTCTCATGACGAACTGCTGCCCATTAAGCGCCGACGGGGACAGCGGCGCGCTTGCCAGGCGAGGATCGCCGGGTGCCACAAATGCCACGATGTCGTCCGCGAACACCGGCTCGGCGGTGAGGTTGTCGTTCGATGGCGTCCTGCCTACGAATGCAAGGTCAATCTCGCGGTGCAGCACGCGCTCGATGATCTCGTCCGTATTCCCAATTCTGACCTCGAGCGCCACGCCTGGGTATTGGTGGTGGAAGCGACCAAGATACGCTGGGAGCAACTGCTCCCCGACGGTGCTGCTGGCCCCAATCACGAGTTGTCCCGCGGCTAACTGCTCCAGGTCGGCAACTGCCCGGCCGAGCTCGTCGACGAGCGCCAAGACGCGCTGGCCATAGTCGGCGACCAGTTGCCCCGAGGGTGTTAAGCGGGCGCCGCGCCCGCCGCGCTCCAATAGTTGCGTGCCGAAGTAGCGCTCAAGGGCCTTGATCTGGGCGGTGATCGCCGGCTGGCTAATCTCTTCGG
>DASYWL010000305.1:0-16558 GCA_035936055.1 Thermomicrobiales bacterium | reverse complement strand
CTCCTGAAACAGAGTTCGGGTGGTGTCGGTCAGCTTGGCGATGAACGCCACGGTGGAGTATACGATGCCGCTGTAGCGAGGCCTGTCGCCGGTTGGCGCTGGGGCGACACCCTCTGCGACACTGGCCGGAGCGATACCAGGATTGTTGACCCCTTGAGGCGCTGGATGACCGAGCAGACAACGGAATCGACGCTGACGGCCGCCGAGCGGACGCTCGTGGCGCTGTTCTTCATCGTCGTGATCGTCGTGTCGGTCATTGTCGTTGGGCGGTTAGGTACCGAGCCGACAACGGTCATCGGACCGGTCGAAGAGCGACCGGCGGTCGACGCAGAGGTGCCGCGACCGGTACCGGTCCGCGACACCGTTGACATCGCCAGCGATTGGGCGGAGGAGTGGGACGACGAGGCGTGGCCGATCCTCGTGTCGGCCCAGTTCTCCTACCCGCCGGACCCCGGGAATGCGACTCCCGTTGCCGACGAGGGCACGGTGCTCGTTACCTTCGCTGCGCCAAAGGAGGACGGGGAGTGGCCACGGCTGACCTTGGCGGTAGGGAGGCAAAGCGGTGTGATCTACCACGAGGACGAGATCACCTCGACGGTAGAGCCACCGGAGCCGATCGGGAACCTGATAGCTGATCTGCCGATCTCGGCGGAGCAGGCATTCCGCGTGGCGCAGGAGGTGGTGGGGGAGGAGTACCGATCGGGGTGCGAGCTATCCCGGCGCCATGTCCAGGTCGTGCTGGACACAACGGACCGCGAGGAGCCGCATTGGGTGGTCGTGTACTACGACGAGCGCGAGCGCACGACGAACGATATCGTGGTCCGCATCGACGCACAGACGGGCGCAACCGAAACGGAGATTCGGGACGATCTCAGCTGCTGAGCCCCGCATCAGGGTTGGCAACAGCCACCTTCTCCGGCCTGCGCTCAGGCGGACAGCCGCTTTGCAGTCCTGAGTTCTCGGCTACTGGTCTTCCTCATGGCGAACCGGCGCATCAAAGTGCGGGTCTGCAAGTGCCGCAACACGACAAATGAGCCGGTACACGGCCCGTCTCTATGTGGACCGTTACCAACTGTCGTCGCCGATGAGGCGGCTGTAGAGCGCGTTCATCTCCTCGTCGGAGTAGACCTGGATCGTCAGCGTGCCACCGTTGCCGCCTGTCCGCCGGCGGAAGGCGACGTTCGTCCCCAACGCCTGCCGGAACTCCTCCTCGACACGGCGCTCCTCGGGGTCGCGCTCGCGCGGCTCCTGTGGCTTGCGGTCGCTCGTGTTCCAGCGACGGACCAGCTGCTCCGTCTGCCGAACGCTCATCTGCTGCTCGATCACCGTCTGCAGGGCAGCGGTCTGGTCCGCCGCCCCGGGCAGTCCCAGCAGCGCCCGCGCGTGGCCCTCGGTGACGTGGCCGCGCAGCAGCGCTTCCCGGATGGCATCTGGTGCGTTCAGCAGGCGCAGCGTGTTCGTTACCGCCACCCGGGAGCGGCCAACGCGGCCAGCGAGTTCGGCTTGCGACATGCCGAATTCCTCGATCAATTGCCGGAAGGCCTCCGCTTCCTCAATCGGGTTGAGGTCGGCGCGAACGATGTTCTCGACGAGCGCCAGCTCAAGCATCGCCTGGGGCGTAGCGGACTTGATGATCGCCGGCACGGAGGTTAGCCCAGCGCGTTGCGCTGCTCGCCAGCGACGCTCACCGGCGATAAGGTGGTAGCGGTCCGGCTCGTCAGCTGGAGTGATGATGAGCGGCTGCACGATGCCGTGAGTGCGGATCGAGGCCGTCAGTTCCTCAAGGTGCTGGTGGTCGAGGTGTGAGCGTGGTTGCCACGGGTTTGGGGCGATGCTGTCGATCGGCAACTCCGTCGAGCCGGAGCGCTGTTCCGCTGCGCCGGAACCATCTGGTCGAGCCACCTCCGGCTCCTGGCGGGCAGGAATCAGGGCGTCGAGCCCCTTGCCGAGGCCGCCCCTGCGGGCACGTTGCTGGCGTTTGCCGGTTTCCCGGCGGTCTGCTGCCATGGTCGGATCGGTACTCCGAGGACGGTGCGCTGCGCTCCCAACTTGCTCCGGGAGCCGGTGCTCAAGACTGCCCAAGTCTAGCATCGCCCTTGGCACCGGACGGTCGCAGGTGAGCCGTATACTTGCCACGGTTGTGCCCGATCCGGGTGCCCTCACTGTTGCCCTCCGGAGATACGCCTGTTCATGGACTTCCTGCTGACCCTCAGCGTTCTGTTGATCATCCTCGCCGCCGTCTACGGGGTCCTGCTGTGGGCGCGAAAGGCGGAGACAGATCGATCGGCGAACGTGGGCCTCTACCTGCTCTACGGCATACCAGGCCTGCTGCTGACCGTCACCGGCGTCGCACTGCTCGCGAATGGTCACGAGGACGGCTGGTTCGTGCTGGCGTTCGGCCTCGCATTCAGCCTGCCGTTGATTCGTGGCTTCAGGAAACTCCTCTCGTATGTGACGCCGTTGGACCCGGCATCCCCCATCGACATGATGGGACTCGGTGTCATCTTCGCGCTGTTCGCCTACTTCAGCTATGCGATGTCACTCGGCCCGGCCGATGAGCCGATCGAGGGGGTAACCGTCGGGGCGCAGCTCATCAACGTCCTGTTCTTCGTGGCGGTTGCCTATGTCGCCGTCGGCACGGGAAATTACCGCAACGTTGACGAAGTGACTGCTCGGCTCGGCTTCACGCGTCCCACGCTGCAGGACTTCGCGGTTGGGGCCGCGGCGGTGGTCCCCACCTTTGGTCTGAGCATTCTCGGCTCGATGCTGACGCTCTGGTTCCAGCCGGACCGCTTCGAGGATCTCGGCGAAACGATGGAGGAGATGGCATCCGGCACGGACTTCACGATCGTCAGCCTGCTGATCTTCGCGTCGGCCGGCATCGGTGAGGAGATCCTCTTCCGTGGCGCGATTCAGCCACGCTTCGGCATCGTGATCACCGCCGCGCTCTGGGCGCTGGTGCACACGCAGTACCAGTTGACCTTTGTTGTGCTCGGGCTCTTCCTCGCTGGTATCCTGTTCGGACTGATTCGCAAGTATATGAGCACCACACCAGCGATCATCGCGCATGCGCTCTACAACGCCGCTGTTGTCGCCCTGCAGGGCGTCGGTTAGCGGCGTACCACCTGAACGGAACGGGAGAGAAGTCGTGGATGCCGTAGAACTCCGTACGCTCGATGGCCCGAACCTGTTCCTGCTGCGCCCCGCGATCAAGCTGGAGTTGCGCGCCAGCGACGAGGAGCGGTCGGCGCTCGACCCCGAGATTCTTGGCCTGGTGCGCGAGCGCGTCGATGTTCCCCAAGACGCGAGCGGCCGGATCGACATCGCGAAGCAGCTCGCGGGGGTGGTTGCCTGGCTGCACGCCGAGCTCGACATGGGTCTGGCGGAGATCGTGGTGCGCGAGCTCGAGGAAGAGGGGCATGCGGCCGTCGCCTTCTCCTGGGATCGCCGTCGCGCCAGCAAGGTGCTTGGGCACCTGGCGTGGCGCCTGGTCGCCGGTGAGGCAGCTGACTTGGAGGCTGAGCTCGGTGAGATCCGTGCCCTCCTGACAGCAGAGCCCGACGCCAGCGATCTGCCCGAGATGTGGCCGGATTCGAAGCGAACCGTGCCGACGATCGGCATCACCGGCACCAATGGCAAGACCACCACGACGCGGCTGGTCGCGTCGATCCTGCGTCACGCGGGCAACAAGGTCGGGTGGTCGTCCTCATCCGGGGTCCTGATCGACGGGGAGATGGTGTTGTCCGGGGATTACACCGGCCCTTCCGGTGCCGCGCGCGTCTTCGAGGAGCCGGGAATCGACTACGCGGTGGTGGAGACCGCGCGCGGCGGCATCCTCCTGCGCGGGCTCGGGTACGAACACAACGACGTGAGTGTGATGACCAATATCTCGGCCGATCATATGGGGCTCCACGGGGTTTATTCGCTCGACGTGCTTGGCGAGGTCAAGGCGGTGGTCGCGCGTGTCACCCGTGAGGATGGGTTCGCCGTCCTGAACGCTGACGATCTTCGCGTGCTGCGGGTGCGGGATGTGATCGTTGCTCGGCCATTCCTTTTCACTCGCAACCCCGAGCACGCGGATGTGCGGCGCCACGTTGGCGTGGGGGGCTGGGCTCTGGTGGTCGAGAACAATGCGATCGTCTGGTACCACGATGGAGAGCACGAGGTCCTGGCCGAGCTCGACGCAGTGCCGGTTACCTTCGGTGGCCGAGCGCAGCACATGGTGGAGAACGCGCTGGCGGCGGCGGCGGCGTGTCTCGGCGTCAGATTGTCTGCCGAGCAGGTTCGGGAGGGCTTGGCGGCATTCCACAACCGTCCTGACCAAAATCGGGGCCGCCTCAACGTCTACGAGGTCGATGGCGCCACTGTCGTGGTCGATTTCGCCCACAACGAGGCGGGGCTGGAGCACCTGCTGGCCTTCGCGCGCGGGTTCTGTGATTCGAGCGGGAAGCTCTATGCGGTGATCGGGACAGCCGGTGACCGCGACGAGGCCGCTATTACCGGCATCGCCCGGATTGCCGCCACACGGGCCGACAGGGTCATCATCAAGGACTCCGAGCGCTACTTGCGGGGCCGCGAGGCAGGCGAGATGCTCGACCTGATGCGGCCGGTCGTCGGTGAGGTCCTGGTGGACGAGACCGGCAACGAGCGCGAGGGGTTCTTTTCGGGCCTGCGAAGGCTCGAGCCCGGCGACGTGCTTGCTGTGATGTGTGTTGAGGACTACGAGACTATCCTCCCCTACCTCGACGAGCGCGCAACCTCCCTGAGCTGAAAGGCGGCGTCAGTTGTTGACGCTTCGGTCCCCCGTTGGTAGGCTGGATTCGTATATTCAGACTTTGACTAGGCCGGTTGAACCGCGTTCGGTCGGCAGGGGATATCAGGTGCATGGCCGTCCCGGTTCAGATCCATCCGCTCGTGAAAGCCAGCCAGGGTCCGCGTGATTCCTACGGACGGGCCATGAACTACCTGCGGATTTCACTCACGGACCGCTGCAACTTCCGCTGCGTCTACTGCATGCCCGCGGTCGGCATGCAGTTCCAGCCGCGCGAGGAACTGCTCACCGACGACGAGTTGATCCGCCTCGTCGGGCTCTTTGCGAGACTCGGCGTCAATCGGCTCCGGCTGACCGGCGGCGAGCCGACCGTGCGCCCGCATCTCGTCGACCTCATTCGAGAGATGAAGCGCTTCGATGGTATCGATGAAATCTCGATGACCACCAATGCGTTGATCCTCAACCGGATCGCCGGCGACCTGAAGGAGGCCGGCCTCGATCGCATCAACGTCAGCATCGACACGCTCGATCCCGTCAAGTTCAGGATGATGACCCGAGGAGGGCGGCTCGATCTCGTCTGGGAGGGCATCAAGGCAGCCGATGAGGCCGGCATGAAGCCGATCAAACTCAACACCGTGGTGCTCAAGAACCACAATGAGCATGATGTCCATGAGATGGCCGCGCTGACGCTGGAGCACGACTGGCACATCCGCTTCCTCGAGATCATGCCGATGGAGGGCGTGGGCATCGTCTACGACGAAGGGCTCGTGACCTCCGCAGAGACGCAGGCAAACCTCGAGCGCCGATTCGGGCCACTGGAGCCGATCGAGACCCACCCTTCCGATCCGGCGCGCCTCTGGAAGATCCCCGGCGCGCAGGGATCCATCGGGTTCATCTCGCCGATCTCGGCACCGTTCTGCGACGCCTGCAACCGAGTCCGGCTCACAGCCGACGGGAAGCTGCGGCTCTGCCTGATCCGACCCGATGAGGTCGACTTCCGCGACATGATGCGCGCCGGTGCCTCCGACGAGGAGATCCTCCAAACGATGCGTGCTGGAATCTGGCGTAAGCCGTGGGGCCATCGGGTCCACGAGGGCGAGCGCAACACCATCCGGGGCATGTCTCAGATCGGCGGCTAGCGCGTAGCCGTGAGCAGGCGAGAATGTATGTGAATGCCTCCGGCGAGCCGGTCGGGGGCATTCCGGTGCGTGGAGCGTCGCAAACCGGGAGTGACTGCGGTTTCGTCGTGCCCCTTTCTGGGGTAAAGTGTACGTACATGCCGGGTGGGGAGCCCGGCGCTCTGTGCAGCACGGATTGAACCAAGAGACTGAAGGGAAGGCGAGACGTGGCAACAGCACAAGCGCAAGGGGGCTGGTTCGACAATCAGTTCCGGATGTCCGAGCGGGGAACCAACATCCGCACCGAGCTGATGGCCGGGCTCACGACCTTTATGGTGATGTCCTACATCATCGCCGTGAACCCTGCGATCCTGTCGTTCAACGGCGAGCTCTCCGTGACGCAGGTCGCTACGGTCACCTGCCTGGTGGCGGGAGTCATGACGATCCTGATGGGGCTCTATGCCAACATTGCGATCGCCATCGCGCCAGGGCTCGGTCTCAATGCGATCGTCGCCTTCACGTTGGTGGGCAGCATGGGGTTGACCTTTCCTCAGGCGATGGGCGTGGTGGTGGCGGAAGGCATCATCATCACGATCCTTGTGCTCACAGGCGTGCGCAGGTATGTGATGGATGTCGTGCCAATGGCACTGAAGCAGGCGATCAGTGTCGGTATCGGCTTCTTTATCCTGTTCATTGGGCTCAGGAACGCCGGATTGGTGACATTCATTAGCGGCACTGACGCTCCAGTCGGAACGACCACCGGCTTGCTCGAGCTCACGCCACTGGATACATGGCCGATCTTCGTGGTGATGGTCGGACTGTTGGTCACCATTGCGTTCATCGCGCGAGGCCATCAGGCGGCACTGCTCCTCGGGATTATCGCGGCGACCGTGACGGCTTTCGTCGTCGATGTCGCCGAGTGGCCGGCTGAGCCAATGGGAGGTCCGGATTTCGAGCTGCTCGGCAACTTCAGCTTCGGCTTCATTGGGGAACTGGGCGTTCTCACGGCGTTGTTGGTGGTCCTCAGCCTCATGCTCGCCGACTTCTTCGACACCATGGGCACGCTGATCGGCGTCGGGAGCCAGGCTGGCTACCTCGACGAACGCGGGAACCTGCCGAACGCGCAGAAGCCGCTGCTTGTCGACTCGCTGGCTGCCGTGGCTGGCGGCGCGGCCAGTTCCTCGTCGGCGACGAGCTACATCGAATCGTCGGCAGGCGTTGGTGTCGGTGGCCGCACCGGATTGGTGTCGGTCACCACCGGCGTGCTCTTCCTGCTGGCGCTGCCGTTCGTCGAACTGGTGAACGCGATTCCGGGTGTGGCGACGGCACCGGCGCTGATCGTTGTCGGCGTGCTCATGGTTGGCGTGCTCGGGAGCGAGGCGGTCTCCTCGGCGGCGGACAGCGCATGGGAGCGCCGCGGCATCAACTTCTCCGACGTCGAGGAGTCGCTGCCCGTGGTCATGACCATGTTGATCATGCCGCTGACCTTCAACATCACCAACGGCATCGGCGCTGGGTTCGTGACCTGGGTGCTGATGAAGGTAGCCGCTGGCAAGGGCGGACAGGTGCACCCGGCGCTCTACGCGATCGCAGCGGCATTCCTGCTGTACTTCCTGCGCTGGGCCCTCTTCGACGCGACGTTCTAGTCTCGTCACAGGGTGGGAGTACGAGGGATGAGTTGGGACGAGGCATTTGCGGACCGTTACGAAGACTGGTCGGCTCATATGACGGCCGACATCGCCTTCTACGTTGAACTCGCAGGTGCGGCAGACGGGCCGCTGGTCGAGCTCGCCGTCGGGAACGGGCGGGTGGCGATACCGGTCGCGCAGGCAACCGGCCAGCGAGTGATCGGTATCCACTTCTCGCCCGCCATGCTAGCGAAGGCCCGTATCAGGGCAGCTGAAGCGGGCGTGGAACTCGACCTGCGCGAGGGTGACATGCGCGACATCGCCCTCGACGAGCCAGCGGCCCTGATCTACTGTCCCTTCCGAGCCCTCTTGCACCTACCTACTTGGTCCGACCGGCGCCGCACCTTCGAGCATGTTGCCGCCTCGCTCCGGCCGGGCGGGCGGTTCGTCTGGAACGCCTTCGCCTTCGACCACGGCGTCGCCGCGCGCCTCGATGGCGAGCGTCAGGACGAGCCGGTTCCGCATACTGTCCGGTACGCTGTGGGTGATAACCGGATCGATTTAGTCCTAGATAGCGGTGCGACGAGTTCGCTTTGGTGGGCCACAAAGAACGAGTGGCTTGGGCTTATTGACGTCGCCGGACTTGAGGTGGAGGCACTCTACGGTGGCTTCGCCCGCGAGCCGTTCTCCGACGAGAGCCGCGAATATGTGTTCGTCGTTCGCCGAGTATCGGGCGCCACTCTCTGATACTGCCCGCGTTGGCGCTTGTCGGGGCGGCCGCGGACCTGATGGGCCTGATACCTCTTCGCGAGCCATTGCCAGCCATGCCAGGGCCGGTGTATCGGGCTGGTATGCTGGTCGGCAGTGACACCCGACGCTTTGACGATGCGGGGCCCCGCCGGGATCCCCGCGTCCGTCTGATAAGAAAGGCGACCAGATGCGAGAGCCCATTCGCTCCCTCGTCATTTCGCTGCCTGCACCCGATGACTACGTCGAAAACCTGCGGCGCGAGTTTCCGCAGATCGAGATCACCCGGGTCGAGCCGGACGAGCTCGATGACGCCCTGACCGAGGCGGATGCGGTGCTTGCCTGGCGGGTGCCGGAAGAGGCAATCCAGAACGCGCCGAAGCTGAAGTGGATCCACCGCGGCGCGGCGGGGGTCGAGGACCTGATCACGCCGACGCTGCGCGAGAGCAGCATCGTCCTCACCAACAGCTCGGGGGTGCACGCGCCGAACATGGCCGAGCATGTGCTGGCCTGCATGCTGGCCTTCGCTCGCCGACTGCCGAAGCTGCTGACCATGCAGCGTGATCACACTTGGAAGGGCCAGCGCATTGTCGGCGTCTTCGAGCTCACGGATCAGACCGTTACCCTCGCGGGGCTCGGTGACATCGGCCAGGCGGTCGCGGTTCGCGCGAAGGCCTTCGGGATGAACACGCTCGGCGTCCGGCGGGACACCGCCCTGCCGCGTCCCGAGGGTGTCGACACGATCATGTCCACGGACCGGCTCCACGAGGCGCTCCAAAGCGCCGACCATGTCGTCAACAGCCTTCCGCTGACCGAATCGACGCGGGGGATGTTCGACGCCGACGCCTTTGCGGCGATGCGCCCGGGAACCTATTTCTACAACGTTGGGCGAGGCAAGACGGTCGACACGGCGGCGCTTATCGATGCGCTGGAGCGCGGTCGCATCGCGGGCGCCGCCCTCGACGTGACCGATCCAGAGCCGCTGCCGGAGGACTCGCCCCTGTGGGACATGCCGGAAGTGATCATTACCGGCCACACGGCTGGAAAGACGCCGCACATGTGGGATCGGGTTTTCCGGTTGTTCGCGCAGAATCTGCAGCGTTACGAGGCCGGAGATCCGATGCTCAATGTCGTGGACATCCATGCAGGGTACTGATCGCAGCAGGCGAGAAGCTGCAGGACGAAAGTGTTGCGCCCGCTACTGCGTCAGGGCAGATCCATGCTCCGTGCACCGGGGCCGAAGGAGCAAATCTCAAACGCGGCGACCGCGTCCATGTGGTGCGGATCGAAGAATTCACGGGTGAGCGCCTCGCGCACGCTTTCGACGGCGTCGCGACGGAGCAGTGCCAGCGCCGGTCCGCCCTCGCCCCCGCCCATCATCCGCGCGCCGAGCACGCCTGGCTGATCGCGCAGCAGCGACACGAGCTCCTCGACCGCGGGATGGCTGATCTCGTACTCCTCCGCCGAGGAGCGCCCAGATGCGGTCATCAGCTCGCCGAACCTCGGCCAGTCACCGGACTGGATGGCCTTGACGCCCTCACGCACCCGCTCCACCTCACTCACCACATGCTGCACCCGCTTTCGTGGCGTGGGCGAGAGCCAATAAGGGTCGCCTGCAACGATCGCTCCCCATTGCTCCGGTGTCAGCTCGCCGAGGAACTGGATATCGACGCCGGCATTGGCGCGGAGCAGTTCCAGCGCTTCCTGGCTCTCGCGGACTCGCTGCGGGTACTGCGACTCGTTCAGCGCATGGTGCACCCCGCTGTCGGCGACGGCGAAGACGTGGTCGCCGAGATCGGGATCGAGCTGTACAACATCATTGGTCGAGCCGTCGAAAAGGATGACGCCTCCGGCCACGGAGGCGGACTGATCCATCGCGCCAACCGGGGCACCGGTCAGGTGCTCGGCGTGACGCGCCACGGTGACGATCGAGGCATCCTCGAGCGGTGCAGCGGCGACGAGGAGGGTGAGCGAGACGCACAGCGCCGCCGATGAGCTCATGCCGAAGCCGACCGGGACATCGCCGGCGACGACGATTGCCTGTCCGCCGCGGGCTGGCACGCGAGCCTCTCGCAGAGCCTGGACGATCCCGGCGAGGTAGTCGCCCGGTGTAGTGGGTGCTTCCGGATCCTCGATCACCGGATGGCTGATGGAAACTTCCGCGATGCTCGGGGACACATCGGGCGCGTGCAACAGGAGCATGTCCTCATCGACATCGGCGCGACCACCAACGGCATGAATCACGCGGTCGATCGCCCCGGCCAGCACGAGGCCGCCGTTGTAGTCGACATGGTTGCCCAGGAGCTCGACACGGCCAGGAGCAATGGCGACACGTGATGGCTGCCATTGCTGTCCGAAAACCTGCTTCCCGGCGTGGGCGAAGGAGGTGAGGGCAGCATCCATCGCGGATCTCCTCGCTAGCGTCGCATCTGGACGGTCTTGAACGCCTCGCCAAGTTCGAAGGGCTCGTCTTTCGCCAGTTCCTGTGCGCGCTCGCGAAGTCGCTCGGAAAGTCCCTCGGCATTGCCGAGCTGCGTTTCGTGGGCCTTGAGCGCCTCAATCTTGGCCTCGAAGTGATCCGTGATGTCGACGACCATGTCTGGGGCCTCTGAGCCGAAATACCAGATCTCGGCGGTCTTGTGAGGCTCCAGCCCTGCCTCGGAGTGCTCTGGGAAGTAGAGCGGGTCGCGTGCCAGCGGGTAGACGCAGTCGTGGGCGGTGATGCCGACGCCGCGGTGGTCAGGGTGGAGCGCGTAGGGCCGGAAGGGGTCGTGGGTCACGAGCACGTCCGGCTTGTAGGTGCGAATCATCCGCACAACTTTTTCGCGGAACTCGACGGTGGGCATGACATGTCCGTCGCCTTCATGGAGGAACTCGACCTTCTTCACGCCGAGACGCTTCGCCGCCTCCAGTTCCTCCTTCTCGCGGGCCGCTCCAAGCGTCTCCGGTGTCCATTCCGGGTTGTCGGTGCCGCGATCGCCTGACGTCGCCTGCACGATGACCACGTCCTTGCCCTCGGAGGCGATTTTGTGAATTGTGCCTGCAGATGAGAACTCGGCGTCATCCGGATGGGCGACGATCCACAGGTATCGCTGGTAGGTTTCCTGATCCTCTGTCACGTGCGGCCTGCTTTCCTGCCTGAATCGGGCGCGGGCTCCGCATACCGGTGCCGAAGCTCTTCGGCCAGTACGGAGATCGCGACGCGTGTCTGGTCACCATTCCGAAGATTCTTGAGTGAGACCTCCCCCTGGTCAAGCTCTTCGCTGCCCGGAATGATTGCGTAGGGGATGCCTCGGCGGTCGGCGTACTTGAGCTGTGCGCCGATTCCCTTGTTGTCGATGATCGACTGGTCGATCCGCAGGCCCTCCTCACGGAGCTCGCGCACGATGCGCGAGGCCTCGCCGATGCACTCTGGCAGGTAGACCATGAACGCGTCGGCGATAGCTTCCGGAACATCGAGCAGATCGTGCTCGCGGACGACCTCGAGGATGCGCTCGAAGCCGAGCGAGATGCCGGTCGCGGGGATCTGGCGGCCGAGGAAGTTACCGACGAGACCGTCGTAGCGGCCGGTGCCGGCGATGGAGCCAACCCTGGGCGATTCGACGCGCGCCTCGCAGACGGGTCCCGTGTAGTAGTCGATGCCGCGGGCGAGGGAGAGATCGATCTTCCAGCTGTGCCGATGCACCCCGAGATCGGCGAGATGGCGAACGAGGTCTCGGAGGTCCTGCACCGCCTGCGGGCCGCCGTCGATGTCGGCGAGTCGCCGACCGGCATTGTCCAGAAGCTCATCCGGTTCACCCTGCTCGGCGACGAGGGCGAGCACCTGATCGGCCGCCGCTTCAATCACCCCGATCCTGACCAGTTCGGCGCGCACCCCCTCGGGACCGATCTTGTCCAGCTTGTCGACGGCCCGGAAGACCCCGCCGGCGTGCTCCGCCGGCACACCGGCGAGCCGGGCCACTGCCTCCAGCAGCTTGCGGTGGTTGATCGAGATGACGGCTTGCGGCAGCCCGACGGCGTAGATCGCGTCGGCGAGTACACTGATGCCCTCCGCATCGGCCAGCATCGACGAGGAGCCAACGATGTCGGCGTCGCACTGGATGAACTCGCGGAATCGACCCCGCTGCGGTTTCTCGGCCCGCCAGACCGGAGCGATGTGGTAGCGCTTGAACGGCAGCACGACCTCGTTCTCGTGCATGGCGATGAAGCGAGCCAGCGGCACGGTGAGGTCGTAGCGGAGCCCGACCTTGCGCCCGCCGTGGTCCTCGAAGTGGTACATCAGGGTTTCGTTCTCGCCGGCCTTGCCCGTGAGCACATCAAGGTACTCGAGTGTGGGCGTGTCGATGGGTTCGAACCCGTGCTTCTCGAAGACGCCCCTGAAGATCTCCGTGAGCTTCTGCCGCAGGATCATGTCGTCCGGTAGGTAGTCCCGGAAACCCTTCAGAATGCGCGCGTCCTGTTTCGCCATTGGTGCTCCTCGCGCCGGTGTTCGGCGGTGCTGTTCATCTTAGCGATGCTTCCGCAGCTCGTGGATCACGTGCCCAAGTTCCGGACCGATCAGCTTTTCCATCGCCAGCTTGACGCCGTTGGAGGACCCGGGCAGGCAGAAGATCGCTTTCGACCCGACGCTCCCGGCGATTGCCCGGGAGAGCATCGCCGCCGCCCCGATCTCCTGCCACGAGAGCATGCGGAAGAGTTCGCCGAAGCCGTCGAGGCGCTTCTCCAGCAGCGCGTCGACGACCTCAAATGTGGAGTCGCGACTGGAGATGCCGGTGCCGCCATTGGTGATAATTGCGTCAACGGTGCCATCAGCGAGCCACGCCGCGATCTGCTCACGGATCTGGTTGGGGTCGTCCGGCACGATCTCGTAGGCGGCGACGGTGAAGCCCCGCCAGATGAGACCTTGGCGCACGATCTCGCCGCTGTGGTCCTCCTCGCGGGTGCGCGTATCGCTCATGGTGAGCACGGCGATGCAAGCGTTATCCGGCGCCTCGTCACGGTGTTCGTCGGCGGGCGACTGGGGTAGCCGATTGGAAGGATCGTTCATGCCGTGCAGTCCTTGTGGGAGGTATCCAGCCGGTCGGCGGTGGCACGGGCCCGTCGCAGCATCGTGTCCAGTTCGGGCTGCTGCCGTCGTCGCGCGGCGATCACCGCCATTGTCGCTGACACGATGAAGAGCACCCAGGCGACCGCGGCGAGCAGGTTACTGTACGGCGAACCGGGTTCGCCCGCGGCCAGCACCAGCATAGTCCCGAGCAGCCCACTCATAGCTGCAGCGATCACCAGCCGCACCGAGCGGCTTTCCAGGGGCTTCGGCGATCCTCGCGTCTGCTCCAGAAACCACGTCAGGCGGCGTTCGACTGATTCCCGGCAGGTCGCATCGCGCGCCGCGGCGCTCTGCCACACGGCGATCGCGCTGCGCCAGTCGCCGCTACGCGCAAGCTCGTCACCGATTCCGATGTCGTCAGTTGTCCGCGATACAGATGGTGGCCGATCGATCATACATGCAATGGTACCGGATTCGGAGCAGCCGGCCTAACCGATCAGCCGCTGACGACCGCGTTCTCGAAATGATCGATATGCGCGGTGCCGGTGTCAGGGTTGATGGTTACGGCAGCGATGTCGCAGCGCCAGATCATGTCCTGACATGCAGGACGGGTGGCGATGAACCACTCAGCTGAGACTGGGATCTTCCGCCGCTTGTCCCGTGAGACCGCCTCCGAAGCCCGCCCAGCCCGCTCGCCGGTGCGCGTCTTGACTTCGACAAAGACCAGCTCAGTGCCGTCGATCATGACGAGGTCGAGCTCTCCCGACCGGCAGTGCCAGTTGCTCGCTACACGCCGGTAGCCGTGGCCCTCAAGCCAGGCGCGTGCGTGCGACTCGCCGGTCTGCCCACGGCGCTTGCGTATGCTCGGGTCAGGCATAACTCGGAGCTCCCGCATCGCGTACCGGACGGTAGGAGAACCGATGGTGCTCGCAGGGGCCGTGCTGGCGAAGCGCTTGCAGGTGTCTGGCGACGCCATACCCCTTGTTGCTGTCCCACCCGTACGCCTTCCAGGTAGCAGATAGCTCGGTCATGATCGCGTCACGGTGAACCTTGGCGACGATCGATGCTGCCGCGATGGAGAGGGAGAGGGCATCGCCGTCAATGATCCCACTCTGTGGAGCAGCGTGATCGATGGTGAGGGCGTCGAGGAGAAGGAAATCCACCTCGCACATGCGCTCGATCTTGCCGAGGGCCATCTCCATCACGAGTCGGTTGGCTGGTCCTATGCCGATCTCGTCGATCACTGGCGCCTCCAAGGCGGCGACGGCGCAGCGTGCTGCCCGCTCGGCAATCCACGCAGCCAGCGTCTCCCGGCGAGCCGAGCTGATGACTTTGGAATCGCAGATGTCGCTCCACATCCCGGAGGTGAGGTCGACGTCAGGCGGCAGGACGACCGCGGCGGCGATGATCGGCCCGGCGAGCGCCCCGCGGCCTACTTCGTCGAGCCCGACAACCGTTTGGTAGCCGGCCTTGCCGAGACAGGTTTCCCAGGCGAGCAGATTGGGGCTGTCCGTCACGATGTGGCGCCTCCGCAAACAAGAAACCGTGGTCGGGTACAACTGTACCCGACCACGGTTTCTTGGCGATCTGCGAGCCGCGCTGCGCTACCTGTTGAGGTCGCGGCGACGCTCGACGATGCGGGCCGCGCGTCCGGTGCGACCTCGCAGGTAGTAGAGCTTGGCGCGGCGAACGCGCCCGTGACGGACCACCTCGACCCTGTCAAGGCGCGGGGAGTGGAGGAGGAAGGTGCGCTCGACACCGATTCCGTGGGCAGCGATGCGGCGAACGGTGAAGTTCTCGTTGAGGCCGCCGTTGCGCCGGCGGATCACCACGCCCTCGAACACCTGCACCCGTTCACGGTTGCCCTCGACCACCTTCGCGTGTACACGCACGGTGTCACCGGGTCCGAACTCCGGCATCTCCTTGACTTGTTCCTGCTCGATCGAGCGAATCACGTCCACTGCCATCTGTCGCCGTTCCTTGCCTGCTGCCGGGGATTGTCGCGCCCCGAATTCGTTGGTCTCTCGCGCGAAATGCGCACACGCCACACATCCCGACTGCGGCGGGCACCGAGGCATTGTAGCACGTCAGTGTGTTGTTGCCAGTACCGGCTCGTCCTCGAGGATGCTGATCACTTCGGCGGCGACCTCGTAGCGGCCGAACGACGGCATCAGGTAGGTGCCGTCCGCATATGGCACCAATTCGGTCAGCAACTCCTGAGCCATGCGGATGCCCTCGCGGCGGCCCTCCGACCCGGCGCGGCGCATCCGGTCACGTGCTGCGTCGGTGAGCGTGATGCCTGGCACCTCGTTGTGCAGGAACTCGGCATGGCGGGAGGACTGCAGCGGCAGCACGCCGATCATGACGGGGACCGGCAGGCGATCCGCGCCATAGATCTTCAGGAGCCGCTGCCACACCTTCACGTCGAAGATGGGCTGGGTCATGACGAAGTCGACGCCTGCCTCGATCTTTTCGTGGAGGCGGCGCGCCTCCTGTTCGAGATCATCACGCGTCGGGTCGATCGCACAGGCAATGGTGAAGTTGGCGCCACGGCCGATCGACGCTCCAGCGGAATCCTCGCCGCTGTTGAGCCGGTTGATGATCCGGATCAGGCCGATCGAGTCGACGTCGTAGACCGCCGAGGAGTCAGGGTAGTCGCCCAGGCTGGGCGGATCGCCGGTCAGCGCCAGGATGTTGCGGATACCGGCGGCGTGCGCACCGAGCAGCTCAGACTGGAGCCCCATGAGGGACCGGTCGCGGGTGGTGAAATGGATGATCGTCTCGACGTCGACCTCATGCTGGATCAGGTAGCAGAGGGTCATCGCGCTCATCCGCACCCGGGCCATCGGGCTGTCCGCGACATTGATCGCATGGACACCCGCGTCCTTGAGCAGCCTTGCGCCGTCGATGGCCTTCTGCGGGTTGAACCCCTTGGGCGGGTCGATCTCCACGCACTTGAGAAACTTCTTGCCGAGCATTTGCTTGAGCTGCGTCGGCTCTGCAGCCTGGCCGTCCGCCGGGTGTCTGGTTCGCACCGGCTGAAGGGTGGGAGCTGCCGTCGCACCGTCCCCGGTGGTCTCCTTCGGCACGGTGTCGAGCGCCGTTCGCATGGCGGCGATGTGCTCCGGCGTTGTGCCGCAGCAGCCGCCGACGATGGTCGCACCGGCCTCGACGGCACGCTGCGCGAATTGGGCGAAGTACTCGGGCGATGAGCGGTACATCAGGCGGGAGCCGACGATGGTCGGGT
>DASYWL010000304.1:0-6003 GCA_035936055.1 Thermomicrobiales bacterium | reverse complement strand
CCCTTGTGCGGCTCCTTGCCGAAGAACTCCTTGACCTTGCGCTGCACGGCCGGCATGCGCGTCATGCCACCGACGAGCAGCGCCTCGTCGACCTCGCCCTTGGAGATGCCGGCGTCCTTAAGCGCGCCCTCCATCGGCGGGACGGTGCGGTCGATCAGACCGCCGACCAGCGACTCCAGCTTCGAGCGGCTGAGCGTGACGTTGAGGTGCTTCGGCCCGCTGGCATCCGCCGTGATGAACGGCAGGTTGATGTCGGTCTGTTGCGTGCTGGAGAGCTCGATCTTGGCCTTCTCGGCGGCCTCGCGGAGGCGCTGGAGGGCCATGCGATCGTTGCGGAGGTCGATGCCCTCCTGCTTCTTGAACTCCTCGGCAAGCCAGTCGATGATCACCTGGTCGAAGTCATCACCACCGAGGTGCGTATCACCGTTGGTGGCCATCACTTGGAAGACGCCCTCGGACAGGTCGAGGATCGAGATGTCGTAGGTACCGCCACCGAGGTCGTAGACGGCAACCTTCTCGTCCTCCTTCTTGTCCAGACCGTAGGCCAGGGCGGAGGCAGTCGGCTCGTTGATGATGCGCTGCACATCCAGGCCAGCGATACGACCGGCGTCCTTGGTGGCGTCGCGCTGGGCGTTGTCGAAGTAGGCCGGGACTGTGATCACGGCCTTGTCGACCGTGTCACCGAGGTACGCCTCGGCGTCCGTCTTCAGCTTCTGCAGGATCATCGCGGAGATCTCCTGCGGGCTGTACCACTTCTCGCCCATCTTGACCTGCACGTCGCCGTTGTCGGCCTTGCGCAGCTCGTAGGTCACCAGTTCCTTGTCGCGTGCGACTGCCGGATCATCGAACTTGCGTCCCATGAACCGCTTGATCGACGCAACCGTGTTGTCCGGATTGGTCACCGCCTGGCGCCGCGCGAAGCGCCCCACCAGCCGCTCGCCGTTGCTCGTGACGGCGACAACCGAGGGAGTGATGCGCTCGCCCTCAGCGTTCGGGATGACGACCGGCTCGCCACCCTCGATGGTGGCCATGACCGAGTTGGTCGTTCCGAGGTCAATACCGATTGTCCGTGCCATGTCTCGATACTCCTGATCTATTCACGTGTGTGCCGATGTCGACTTCGGCTCATCAAATGGCGCGACCGCAAGATGTTCGTGACCGCGCTCGCCGCGCGCCGCCGGCAGAGCGCTGGGATTTAACCTGCTGTCAGGCCTCCGCGCGGGGCGTCTCCCCGTCCTCATCCTGAGGCGCGCCGGTCTTGACCATCGCCGGGCGAATCAGCACATCGCCGATCGCATAGCCCTTCTGGTAGACCTCGACGACGGTGGAGCCATCGGTGCCCGGCTCGGTCGCGACCGCCTCATGCCGGCTCGGATCGAACGGCTCGCCGACCGGATCGATTGGAGTCACGTCGGCCCGCTCCAGCAGGTTGCGAAACTTGGACTCGATCATCACCAAGCCGGTGACCCAGCCGTCAGACCACTTGTCCTCCGGAATCTGCGCCATCGCGCGCTCCAGGTCGTCCATTACGGGCAGGAACTGCAACAGCACATCCCGCCGAACGATGGGCACCAACTGTGCCCGCTCCTGCTCGGAACGACGGCGGTAATTGGTGAACTCGGCCACCGACCGCTGAAGCTGATCGAGATACCGGTCACGCTC
Source organism: Thermomicrobiales bacterium (assembly GCA_035936055.1). Lineage (GTDB taxonomy): Bacteria > Chloroflexota > Chloroflexia > Thermomicrobiales > UBA6265 > JACCVC01. The sequence goes on along the minus strand of DASYWL010000304.1, from coordinate 4,341 downwards.
CGCGCGGACCGTCTCCAGCTCCTTCTGCTCGTCAACCGCAGGCTCCGCCCCGGGTTCGTCCGTCTCGAGTGCCTCGGTGTGCTGGCCGTTGAGCTCCTGCTCCTCGGCGGCCACCCGCTGCTGATCCTTGTTGTTGTTCGTCACATCGTTCTCCATTCGCCACCACGCCTTCCGTCGCAACGAATGCGTTGCCTGTGAATCAGGCCGAATACAGATCTTCCATCAAGTCACTCATCAATCGAGCCATATAGCGAACCGACGAGATCGAGCGCCAGTAGGGCATGCGGGTCGGGCCCAGCACCCCGAGGACGCCAGTGACCTCGCCGTCGACCCCGTAGCTGGCCATCACGACGCCGAAACGCTGCAGCGCGTCGGCCGGGTTCTCGTTGCCGATGAACACCTGCACGTCGTCGCCGCTGGTCAGCGCCGGCAGCACCGCGCTCAACAGGGTGCCCCCGCGCAGTAGCTCCAGCACCGACCAGGCGTCAGCGCCGGCGAACTCCGGCTCACCGAGGATGTTCTCGATGCCGGAGTGGCGAATCTGCGTCCGGTCGACCGAGTCGAGCCCGCGCAGACCCGTGACAACATGCTCAAGCACGTATCGGGCCAGGTCCGACGCACCCTGCAGGCGGTCCGCGATCTCATCGGAACTCAGACCGCGCACGCTGGGCACTAGGGCGTCGGCCAACCGGCTCAGCTGCGCCTGGTCATACTCGGATGGCAGATGCAGCATCATCTGGCGCACCGCGCTCTCCTGCGTGACGAGGATGAGCAGCGCCAGCTGCGGCTGCAGCGAGATCAGCTCGAAATGGCGCAGCCGCGCGATCACGGTTCGCGGCGCGGTCACGATCGAGACCGAGCCCGCCGTTTCCGCGAGAACCGAGGCAGCGAAGTCGACCCACTGATCGAGCTGCACCTCGACTTGGCGGAACTGGTGGCGAATCATGATCTGATCGCCCGACGGCAACTCCGGGGCACCCATCAGGTGATGGACGAAAAAGCGGTAGCCCCGGTCGGTCGGAACCCGCCCGCCGGAGGTGTGCAGCTGCTGCACGAAGCCCAGCCGCTCCAGCTCGGCCATCTCGTTCCGGATCGTTGCCGGCGAGACGCCCACGTCGTAGCGCTCCGTCAGCGTCTTCGACCCGACCGGTCGGCCCGACGCGACATACTCCTTCACGACCAGCTTCAAAATCGTCCGCTGACGCTCAGTCAAAATGCTGGTTGTCGGATCTGGCGTCGTACTCACCATCCTCGCACCTCCTGCCATACATTAGCACTCCCGACAGGAGAGTGCTAACCGACGAGAGCATAGCCGTCTGATACGCCCCTTGTCAAGGTTGCGAGGGGGCTCAATGGCTCCAGCTCGCCGGTTTCTCGGGTTTTTCGGGTGTGTCGACCTACTCGCCCGGCATGTGTCCGTTGGCACTCTCGGAACCGCTGCGTCCCAGCATCCGCTGGATGAGGCCCGGCTTCTTAGGCGGCTTGCTGAGCTCCTCGATGCGCTTGCGCTCGGCCTTCGGCACGCGATCGCGACTGCCGATCACCACCTCGCCGTTGAACGCCGCCTGTCCCTCGGGCCCAACAGCATCGAGCGCCTCGTACAGCCCCATACCATGCTCCAGCGCGTAGTCGATCGCCTCGTTGAAGAGCGTCAGGGCGACCACCGGGTCATACTCCGCCTCCCGCAGCCGGCGAGCCATGCGCTGCTCGCGTGTCTCCAGCAGCTCCTTGACCTTCGGTACCAAGTGCGCCGGGATGAAGGCGCCGCCCATCAGCCCGAGGTTGGTGTCGATGCGAATCGGCATCGTGCGCAGCACGTCGAGCTCAAGTCCGAAGTCACGGAAGAGGCGTGACGGTGGTCGGAGGTACATCCCGACGCCGCGGTCGATCCGCGCCTCCCAGAGACTGAGGCCGAACCCAGGCGCGGCAAACGTCGGATGCTCCGTGCCGAGCGCGTAGGCAAGCCGGAGGGTTATCTCGTTCGCAGCACGCTCGTCACCCGCGCGCATGCGCTCCAGCAGCACCGGAATCCGGTCGGGCCACCACGTTTGCCAGGCAGCCTCGGGGGGTGCGTCACCGGTGACGGCGGCCATGAAGCGGGTCACCACCGAGTCGTCGATTGGGTGCAGGGACATGATCTCCATCGCAACGGACCTTCATCGTGGTGGGCCGCGACAACTTCGCGCATGCGGCGGCCGATCGGCGACCTCGTCTCTCCGGGTGGTGGCATTATACGTGTGGCGGTCGCCGCCAACGTGGTCTGGGTGGCCGCCCCACCGCTCGTGAGGACACCGTATGCGCGATCGAATCGACCAGTTGACGCTGACCTTCACCTACCCCAACCCGGGTGAGGAGACGCCGCTCATCACCCTGCACGACCATACAGGGCATGCCCTCGGATGCATCTCGACACGCGATGCTCTCCCATGCCTGCCGCTCAAGGACGAGTCGGTGCGGCGTGTGATCGCGCTCGACGTGCTGGAGCACGTGCACGACGAGCAGGCGTGGCTGGCCGAGCTGGCGCGGGTGCTGGCGCGCGGGGGAGAGGTAGCCGTTCGCGTGCCGCTGGAAAACTGGATGGCATGGGCCGACGCCCTCAACGTGTCCCGCTACGTTGCCGACACGACCGGAATCGGCGCGGAGCCGTTCGAGACCATTCCCACTGGCTGGCACCGGCACTACGCGCCAGGCGATCTGCCAGCCCTGCTGAAGCTGGCAGGATTCGAGGTGGAGGCAATCTCCACGGAGGGAACGCCAGTGCTGGAGATTCCGCATCTTGCGGCACTGCTGGTCGGCAACGTGATCGGCGACCACAAGCCACAGCAACGAGTGAGCAGGTGGCTGAAGCGATTCCGGACGGGACCACGTCTGCCGCTGCCAGCGAAGATTGCCCAGACAATCACCGTCCGGGCGAGGAAGCAACGGCAAGGATTCCGTCCCGACCCGGATCTTGATCACACCCACCGCCCGGAACACGAAAGCACCGAGCCGCTGGAGTAGCCACAGGCAATCAGAGTGGGCTGATGGCCAGCGCCGCCCACAGGAGGTGGCGCTACAGGGCATGTATCGGAGCGGTCCTGTAGCGCCTGGCCCTGTGCCCGGCGTTTGTCCCTTGATATCCACAACTCACGCACTCCGCAGACAATGCGGATGATACATGCTGCGGGCGCTTGTTCCGCATGGTCGGCGTTTGCCGAACATGATCGACATAACATGACGATCCCCAAACGGCGGCGTGGCGGGCTGCTGGGGCAGGTCTATCACCGCTGCCAATAGCGGGTCACGTGTCGACACGTCCCCCGGCCGGTCCTCAAACCGTAGCACTAGCGTTGCGTCAACGCCTCGGGCGCGGTCAGCGGGACGTCAACCCGCTTGATGTGCTGGTCGACCAGGTTAGCGTTTCCGGCCACCTTGAGCTCGCGCATGATCAGCTCGAACCGCTCGCGCAGGTCTCTGCCGATCGCCGCCTTCACCTCGTCCGGCAGCGACCAAAATTCCTTCTTGAATGGCCCAAAGACCCGCTTCCGCGTCGTGTAGTAGAACTGCGCGTCCGTCTGATCCGGCTTGCGCTCGCTGGCGCGGTTCTCGTCCAGCCAGGCGTGCAGGCGTTGGCGCAAGCCATCAGGGAACTGCGCATGGTCGAGGAGCACGTTCTGGAAGGCGGTGGCGAGATGGACCTCGACCGCATCCGCCTCGGCGAACTTGCCGAAGGCCTCCTCGGGCAGCGTCGAGGCGCCATGCTGCACCGCGCCGCCCATGTCGTAGCGATCCTTGGTGGCCGTCGAAAGCGCGGCAAGCGTCTCGAAGTCGACGCTGACGTCGGCAATGGAGCCGTCTGGCAACACGACGCCGCCGTGGCTGGTGCCGGTCTGCACGCTGATCTTGCTGATGCCGACCAGATCGCGCCCGACCTCGTCGCTGTGGCGCCGCAACTCCTCGAGATACCCGGTCATGAAGGCGTCGAGGTCCTCGACGGTGCTGTTTTCCTTGCCGACCTCGCCGATCTCGCCCCCGATGGAAACGGTGATGTCCTCCGGCTCCACATCACGGATGGCACGGGTGATCGCGGCGGTCTGGACGGCATTCTCGCGCTGCTGCTCGCGCAGTGTGTCCAGGCTCAGGTCAACGAGCGTCGAGGCGTCGACGTCGATGTTCCCGTATCCGGCCTTCATCGCCTCGATCGCCAGGTCGCGAACCGCGCCGATCTCCTTCTCGGGGTCCTCGGCGAAGTCCTTGGCACTGGCCTGGTAATGGTCGCCCTGGATCATCACCGGCCCCTCGTGCCCCTCCTTGATCGCGGCCGCGAGGATCACGCTGGCATACTCGCCGGGACGCTGGTCG
>DASYWL010000303.1:0-11458 GCA_035936055.1 Thermomicrobiales bacterium | reverse complement strand
GATCTCGCGATCGGCGCGAGACGGGTCGGGACCAGACCGGTCAGCCCCTCGGGAATGCGGTGGAGCCTGCCCTTGCGGAGCACGAAGGAGCGCCGATTGCGCTCCAGTGTCGTGACGAGCCGGTCTCCCAACCCCAGCTCCCGGCTGAGCCCGACGCCACGCGGCTTGGCGCTCAGCATGGAGTCCGGCCCGCCCTCGATGACAAAGCCGTCCCGCTGGTAGGTGATGACCTTGCCACCGAGCTGCACGTCGCGCTCGATCACGGTGACCGCAAGGCCGTCGTGGTTGACGAGCAGGTGATGCGCCGCCGCCAGTCCCGAAATACCTCCACCGATGACGACCACACGACAGGTCATGGTGCTATCCGTTCAACCAGCCGGCATCGACGGCACGGCCACGCGCGACCTGCGCGAGCCCGGCCAGCATGTCGGGATGGTCGTTGAGCATCTCGATCCGCTCGAGATGCACACCGAGCTTGTCGGCAAGCTGCTGGTATTCGATGTCGATGTCGAAGAGGATCTCGACGTGCTCGCAGATGAACCCAACCGGACAGATCAGCACGTGCTTCCTGCCCTGCGCCGCGAGCTCCTCGATCACCTCGCCGACATCCGGCCCCAGCCAGGGGTCGGCGGTCATTGCCGCGCTCTGGTAGGCCCAATGCCACTCACGGCCCGGCAGCCGCTCTGCCAGCGCGTCGACCGTGGCCCGCAGCTCGTCCGGATACGGATCATTGTGCTGCAGGATGCGCTCGGGCAGGCTGTGCGCAGTGAAGATGATGGGTACGTCGTTCCGCACCTCTGGCGGGAACTTCTCCAGTGCGTCGGCGATGCGATCGTGCAGGGCGTCGAGATAGCCGGGATTGAGATTCCAGCTCTTCACTGGCGCCAGCTCAACCGAGCTGCCGGCCGCCTCGGCACGCTTGAAGTAGGCGCCGATGCTCATCGAGGAGTAGTGCGGGGCCATCACCAGACCGACCGCGCGCTCCACACCAGCCCCTTCCATCTCATTGAGCACGTCCTTGATGAATGGATGCCAGTGACGCATCGCCACCCAGACCTTCCACCGCTCGCCTTCGCCAGCGAGGTCGTTGAGCGACTTCTCGATGCCGTCTGCCTCGGCCCGGGTCAGCTCGAGGATCGGCGATCGCCCACCGATCTGCTCGTAGCGCTCGGTGATCTCGTGGACGATCTCGTCCGACGTCGGCCGGTAGTTGCGAACGTCCATCAGGTACGGGCGGACATCCTCGAGCTTGTCGGGACCCCCGTACGCCATAATGAGCAGGTGGTGCGTCGCCTCGTCTGCGGCGACAGGTGTGTAGGACATGCGAATCAGGGCCTTTCATCGACAGCTGCCGACAGGCGGCAGCCGACGGATGTGTTCCATCCGTATGGCTACCATATCCCGGAGCATCATACCGTCGGGAACGTCCTGACACCGTTCGGCTGTCTGGCCTGAGGAGACAGATCGGGATGGAACGGATCGACCGCTCGATGTGGCGAAAGCACATTCGGCCACAGGATCTCTCGGCGCTGGCGCTGGTGCTGGCCATCGCCCTCGCCGTCGTCGTGATCGTCAGCGTTGTGCTGTTCTAACGAAGACCGCAGCGCAGCGCAACGTGAGAAGCTACCCGTGGCCGCCAACCCCACTGTCATGCTGAGCCGGTGAGGCGCTCAAGCGCCGAGACGTGTCGGGGCATGACGGGAAACCAGCTTTGGCCAATCAGGCGCTTCCGTTCTCACTGAAGGCGCTCTGGTAGACCCGCACGAGCATCATCCCCGGCTTCTCGTTGCGGCCCGGCGCCTGCGAGATGCCCGGCTTTTTCTCCTTGTGGGCGTTGGCGATAATCACCACTGCATCCTTCAGCACCCGCAGCAGGATCGCGTCGTTCCGCTCGGAAAACGGATCCCGCACCTCGATCTCACCGCGCTGCTTGACCACCACGTGCTTGAAGAAGTTGACCGGCGACGGCAGCCCTGGCCGGTAGACACCGACCGATTCCGCCGCCTCGCTGAGCGCGTCCCGCGTGGTGGAGGTCTCCCGCGCCTTGGTTGTGGTGCCGTCCGATGGCTGCGGCATAGTCAGCAGATCGTGGCGCCCGACCGGATCCTCGACCAGCTCGAACATTGGCTCGCACGCGTCACTGTAGAGTTGGCTGCCCTGCTTGAGCGTCAGGGAGGCGTTGATGGTCATCGTCGCCGTCGGCGAGAGGGTTTCGTTGTGCCCCCGGCCGGAATAGGCGATCATGCTGGCCACCTGCCCGCCGGCGAGATCGATGATGTGCAGCAGCTGGCCGGCGGTGACCTCGAAGGCGGCACCCGCGCCGCTCGCGAGCTGTTTCGCGGCCACGGCGCGCTGTCCCACCAGAACATTCGTCATGACGTTGGTACTTCCTCACTCCATGGCCCATCCAGCGACACCCGATGTCCGTGATGTCGTCCTCTTCGGGCCCACGCAATTGCCATCCATTGTCGCAGGATGCAAGGCAGGCAGTCCAACCGGCGCAGCCCCGGCACGTCATCCGATCGCGTACACTCGCGGAAAACGCCGTGTCGCCACCAGTCCACACGGCACCGTGACGCACGACTCGCGGGAAGAGGAGTTCCGGAATGCAGTACTGCACGAACTGTGGCGCGGCCGTCCGCGGGGGCGCCAAATTCTGCACTTCCTGTGGGGTTCGGCTGGAGCCTGGAGAGACCATGGCCGCGGCACCATCCAGTGAGAACCAGGAGACCTCCATCTACACTGCGGACCGCGAGACCGCGGCTAAGCCTGAGATGGAGTCCCGGCAGGAAGAGACCTCGGACGACGCGGCCGAACAGATCGAGACCGAGCAGCCAGCCGCCAGCACTGAGCCGAGCGACACCGATCTCTCCGGCTGGCCAGCACCCGAGACGTCTGAAACACGGCATGATGACATCAATCCGGAGAGCAGCCACACCGGCTGGGACACCACCGAACCCGAGTCGGACCATGGCCTGCATGACTCCGGACCATCCGAATGGGAGGGCTGGTCGCCGACGCCGTCACCAGAGTCAGCGGTGCACCCATACGACGACAACGAGTCTCTGCAGGAGATCCGTGAGCTGGTCGGCACGCTGCAGCAGCGACTCGACCGGCTGGCTGACCCCTTGCCGGTCGGTGCGCGTGGGATCGACGCTGATGAGCTTGCCGATCAGCTCAGCGGCTGGGCCAGTGGGGGACCTGACAGTGGCGAGCTGCTGGAGGTGATCCGCGAGGCGCGGGCCAACCCGCGGGATATCGACGCAGTGACGCGTCTCGCTGCCCGTGCGGAGGAGCTGGAGCGGTTGGTGGAGCGCTACGGCACGATCTGCAGCGACGCCCAGCGCTGGGTCGCCCGTCTCCGCTACCCAGACAGCTCCAACGGCGCCTGACCGGGCCGCCCAGCCGACACTAGGACTGGTCGCTGTCTCATCCCTCGGCGGGGATGAACGGTAGCAGGTCGAGCGTGTGGATCAGCCGGATCCAGACGTTCGGCACGTCGGCGGTGAAGTCGATCGCCACTACCTGCGCGTCCTCCTCGTGCACGCGGGCATCCACGACGGTCATCAGGTCGGTGTAGGGCTGCCCGGTCAGCAGCGATGACATCGAGGCCCATCGATCGGGGATTGCTGCTGCCTCTCGCTCGGCCAGTGCGGGATCGGTGTACCGGATGCGCACTTCCACCGACGTCGGAACCGCCGTGCCCTCCGGCGTCTCGATCGGCTCCGGGGTTCCCTCTCCGACCAATGCGAGCCCGGCCGTTCGTCCCCCGGGGCGAATCCCGAGCGCGAGGTACTCGATGCCGCTGTCGCGGCCCTCTACGGTGACCGGAGTCGCCAACGGGATCCCAGACGCAGGGGCCGGGTTGAGTTCGGTGGGGGCCAGCGGGATCAGTCCCACGGTGTCGGGCGAGAAGACCGACATCATCCCGGTCCAGATCCCCTGTTCCAGCATCGATGGCTCGTACCCCGCCCGGGTCCAGGTCACCCGCTGGATGTCACTCTCCTGCCGGGCGAAGATCAGAAGGTCGTCGCTGACAACCGCTTGGTTCATCGTCCCGCCCCCCAGCTGTCCGACCGATGTCGTCAGATCGACGTCATCGCCGAAGGTCCAATAGCTAACACCGATTTCCTGCAGCACTTCCGTGTACCCGCTGGACGCGAGGGCGGCCCCGACACGATCCCGCTCGTACCCGCCGGCAAAGAGCGTGATGATTCCCGGCGGGGTGGCGATCTCCAGTATCTGCTCAACCGCGAGCGGACTGAAGCCGAAGGTCTCGAGCCACGCCGGCGTCATGGCAAACTGGTATGCCCGGGAGGCGAGCGGAAGCGCGTAGGTGGCATCGACGAAGCCCTCGGGCAGGTCGTCCGGGACCCGGTCGGCGGGCAATTGCCGAATGCCGAGCGCGTCGAGTTGCCCGGCGAGATCGGCATAGTAAAAGGAGATCGGTGTGTCAACCGTGAGATCACGAGCCGGGACGGCGGCCAGCAACTCGCCCAGGCGGCTGACGAGGTCGATATCACTGGCCTGTCCGAGTGTTCGGGCGATCCCGAGCCGGGTGGTGGTGGCGAGGACGGCGCCGGCGATGATGAATCCGCGTCGGGAGAGGCGCATTGCCGAGGCAGTCATGGAGCCTCCTGAGAGCTGGGTGAATCGGGCAACATACTGGGACCTGGGCGAAGCATCCACCGTGTCACCGGAGCCCGTCAAGATCAGGCGTGCGCTACTCCGCAGCCGCTTGCGTCAGTCCCCCACGCCGTCGTCGCTGGCGCTGCTGCTGACGGTGAACGGCATGCGACGCTGATATGGCCCCTCCGAGCGGTAGACGGAGGAGACGCTGGCGCCCGCGTGAATGCGCTGGATCGCCTCACCAAGCAACTCCGCCACCGAGATCACCGTCAGGCGATCGAACCGCTTCTCGGGCGGCACATCGACCGTGTTCGTCACCACGACCTCCCGGATCGCGCTCGCCCTGAGCCGTTCGATCGCCGGACCACTCAGTACCGGGTGCGTGCAGGTCGCGTAGACCTCCTCTGCACCACGCTCGAGACAGACCTCCGCCGCCTGGGTGATCGACCCGGCGGTGTCGATCTCGTCGTCGACGATCACCACCTGCCGCCCCTCGACGGAGCCGATCAGATTGAGCATCTCGGCCTTGTCCTGATTGCCGATACGCCGCTTCTCGATGATTGCCAGCGGCGCGTCGAGAATCTCGGCGAAGTTGCGCGAGCGCTTGGTGTTGCCGAGGTCCGGCGAGACCACCACCGGCTTCTCCAGCCGCTTCTCCACGAAGTAGCGCGCACCGAGGAACATCGCGCTCAACTCGTCCACGGGGATGTCGAAAAAGCCCTGAATCTGCCCGGCATGGAGGTCGATCGTCAGCACGCGGTCAGCGCCCGCCTGCACGATCAGCTTGGCAACGAGCCGCGCCGTGATCGGCACGCGGGGCTGGTCCTTCTTGTCGGTGCGGCCGTAACCGTAATACGGGATCACGGCGGTGATGCGACCGGCAGATGCACGCCTCAGCGTATCGATCATGATCAGCATCTCCATGATCGCATCGTTCACTGGGGTGGAGAATGACTGAACCACGAAGACGTCATGCTGGCGCACGCTTTCGCCGATTCGCACGAAGGTGTTGTCGTTGGAGAACTTGAAGACGTCCGCCCGGCCCGGCCGGAGACCGAGATAGTCACAGATCTGCTCCACGAGCTGCGGATTGGAGTTCCCGCTGAAAATGTTCATCTCGCCATATGATCGGCTCACTCCAGTCTGCTCCCTGCTCCTGACCGGTCAATCCGGACTCGCGGTGACTCGACAACCCCAAGGTGTGCCAGCGCCTCGCGGGCCGCCATCTGCTGTGCCTCCCGCTTGCTCCGCCCGCGTCCCTCGCCAAGGAGCTCTTCACGGACCTTGACGACGACCGTGAACTCGCGCGCGTGGTCGGGACCGGCCGTCGCGATCGTCTCATACTCCGGCCCGACACGCTCGCGCTCCTGGAGCACCTCCTGCAACCGCCCCTTGGGGTTCGCGAGCGCCTCCTGTCGGAGAATCACGTCGACATCGTGCTCGAGGAAACGAAGCACGAACCGTTCCGCCGCCTCGCGCCCCCGATCGAGATGGATGGCCCCTACGAGCGCCTCGAACGCACCGGCCAGCATACGGTCGCGCGCGCTGTGGGTGATCTGCTCGCCGGTGCCGAGATAGAGCGCCTCCGGCACGTGCAGCTCGCGCGCCCATCGCACGAGTGTCTCGGCGCGGACGGCCGCCACCCGATGCCGGGTAAGCTGCCCCTCGTCGGCGTCAGGGTCGCGATTGTAGAGGTACTCGGCGGTGATCGCCCCGAGCATGGCGTCACCGAGGAACTCAAGGCGCTCGTTACTCTGCAGGATCACGGGGATATCCTCGATCTGCTGCCAGTCATGGAGCACGGAGCGGTGGGTCAGCGCCTGCCGGAGCAGCAGCGGGTTCTCAAAGGTGACACCCAGACGTGCGGCAAGGGCCGCTTCGACCTCGGGCTCCGGAAGCCGAAAGGGGGTCGGGCGACCGGTCCCGGAGGGATTCGACATGGGCTGGCCGGATATTCCCGCCGTGTCGCTCACGTCTCAGGCTGCTCCGTGGGAGGTGTCGAATACGTCGTCCAGCCGCTGGCCATTCTCCTCCGCGACATCGCGCAGGCGATCCCAGTCCACTGCGATATCGTAGAGGTAGTGGTGATCGCCGACCTCGCGGGAACGCGATGACGCAAGGTCGAAGCGCACCAGGTAGTCGACGAGCGCGCTGGCCATCGCATTCTGATCCGGCTGGCGATCATCGAACGTGATCTCCTTGCCGCCGCGGCGCGCGCGCTCCCATGCGAGCGTCAGCCCCCTGGCAAAGGCATCACCCTGCTCGCTGGCCAGTTGGCGCTCGCGTTCGACCGCCGCTGCCTTGTCGGCCTCGATATCGGCGCCGGACTCCTCGGCGTTGGCGTCGAGCTCGATCCGGCGCTCGTCCTCGGTAGTGGCGTAGCGCGCAACAATGTGTGAGAGAAGATCGCGCATTCCAGCGTTCAAGAGAGGCCTCCAGGCAGTACTGCGGGGGTCATGGGCGATGGCACACCCGCCAAAGTATACGGCGCAGGACCCCGGGCTGCCGCCGTGTGTCCCAGTACCGACGGATCAGTGGGCTTCATACTATCCTGAACCCGGACATAAACCGGGCTACCACCCCGAGTTGGTACCATTTCCGAACGTGACCGACCCCGCGCCGCTGCGGCACACCCCGGGAGTTCCCGACACATGAGCCGATTTCTCGACCTGGTCAACACTCGCCCCGTCTTCTACGACGGCTCGATGGGCGCCACCATCCTCAACCTCGGGCTCACGCCAGAGGACTACGGCGGGCAGGCGACCGAGGGCTACAACGACTATCTCTCGGTCGTGAAGCCGGAGGTGATCCAGCAGATCCACGCCTCGTTCCTCGAGATCGGCGCGGATGTGATCGAGACCAACACCTTCGGCAGCAGCGTGATCAAGGCCGAGGAGTACGGCCTCGGCGCACAGACGTACGATATCAACCTTGCCTCCGCGAAGCTCGCCCGCCGTGTTGCGGACGAGTACAGCACGAAGGGCAAGCCGCGCTTCGTCGCCGGGTCGATCGGCCCTTCCGGCCTGCTGCCCGCCTCCGAGGACCCGATGCTCGGCAAGCACCACTTCCGAGAGGTGGTCGAGCTCTTCGTCCCGCAGGTCCGCGGCCTGATGGATGGCGGCGTCGACGTGCTCATCATCGAGACGGTGCAGGACATCCTCGAGCTCAAGGCCGCCATCTTCGCAGCGGGGCAGGTCTTCGAGGAGTCCGGCAGGAAGGTCCCCATCCAGGCGTCCATCACGCTCGACACCTCCGGACGCATGCTGCTCGGCACCGATATCGCCGCGGCGCTCAGCATCCTCGAGCATCTCAACGTCGATGTCATCGGTCTCAACTGCTCCACCGGTCCGGACTACATGCGCGAGCCGGCCCGGTATCTCGGGGAGTACAGCACGAAGCCCGTCTCGATCATCCCCAACGCCGGGCTGCCGATCAACGTCGACGGCAAGGCGGTCTTCCCGATGGAGCCGGAGCCGTTCGCGCGCGACCTGCGCGACATGGTGGAGGGCTTCGGCGTGGGCATCGTCGGCGGCTGTTGCGGCACCACGCCCGACCACATCGGGTGCATCATCCAAGAGGTCGAGACGCGACCAGTCACCAGGCGACCGGCGAAGCCACGCGACCAGGTCGCCAGCATGATCAAGGCCGTGGACCTCGCGCAGGACCCGGCCCCAACGATCGTCGGCGAGCGCGTCAACACCCTTGGCTCGCGCAAGGTCAAGCGGCTCGTGATCGCCGACGATCTCGACGGCGTGCTCAACGTCGCTGTCGGGCAGATGGAGGAGGGCGCACACCTGCTCGACGTCAGCGTGGCACTCACCGAGCGCAGCGACGAGGCCGACACGATGCGCAAGCTCGTCAAGAAGCTCGCGCTGACGGTCGACGGCCCGCTGGTGATCGACACCACCGAGGCCGACGTGGTGCAGGAGGCGTTGGAGCAGTACCCGGGCCGCGCGGTAATCAATTCCATCAACATGGAGAACGGTCGCGAGCGCATCGAGAAAGTCATGCCGCTGGCGATGGCCCACGGCGCCGCCGTGATCGCCCTCACGATCGACGAGGAGGGCATGGCCAAGACGTGCGAGCGCAAGCTCGAGGTGGCAAAGGTCATCCACCGCATCGTGACGGAGGAGCACGGCCTCGCGCCGGAGGACCTCATTTTCGACGCCCTCACCTTCCCGCTCACCACCGGCGATCCGGAGTTCGTCAACTCGGCGGTGGAAACGATCAAGGGCATCCGCATGATCGAGGAGGCGCTGCCAGGCGTGAAGAGCGTGCTCGGCATCTCCAACGTCTCCTTCGGCATCAACCCGGCGGCCCGCAAGGTGATCAACGCCGTCTTCCTCTACCACTGCATCAAGGCGGGGCTCGACCTGGCGATCATCCATCCCTCGCACGTCGTGCCGTTCAGCGAGATTCCAGAGGAGGAACGCAAGCTCGCCGAGGACCTGGTCTTCAACCGCACGCCGGACGCGCTGCAGCACGTGATCGAGTTCTACGAAGGCAAGACCGAGGAGAGTACTGCCGGGCCGGACCCGATGCTGGAGATGGAGGTTCGCGAGCGGCTGCACTACCGCATCGTCCACCGCAAGAAGGAGGGTGTCGAGGCGGACATCGACCAGGCGGTCGAGGAGAGCGGCGACCCGGTCGACGTGCTCAACAACGTGCTGCTGCCGGCCATGAAGGAGGTCGGCGACAAGTTCGGAGCCGGCGAGCTGATCCTGCCGTTCGTGCTGCAGTCGGCCGAGACGATGAAGAAGGCGGTGGCCCAGCTCGAGAACTATCTCGAGAAGCAGGAAGGCGCGACCAAGGGCACGGTGGTGCTGGCCACGGTCTACGGCGACGTCCACGACATCGGCAAGAACCTCGTCAACACGATCCTCACCAACAACGGCTACACGGTGCACGACCTTGGCAAGCAGGTGCCGATCAGCCGGATCATCGACGCTGCGGTCGAGCACAATGCCACCGCGATCGGCCTCTCCGCGCTGCTGGTTTCGACCAGCAAGCAGATGCCGCTCTGCGTGCAGGAGCTTCACCACCAGGGGCACATGTTCCCGGTGATGATCGGCGGCGCGGCGATCAACCCGGCCTACGCGCACCGCTCGCTCTTCGTCGATGAGGACACCACCTACGAGCCGGGCGTCTTCTACGCCAAAGACGCCTTCGAGGGGCTCTCCCTCATGGACAGGATCATCGTGCCGGAGGCTCGTGCTCAGCTCATTGAGGAGACGCTGGAGAAGGCCCGCAAGACGCTCAACAAGCCGTCGCGCGACTCGTTCATCGCCCCGGCTGATGCGGCAGACACCGAGCGGAGTGCGACGCCGCTGGTCGAGCCGCCGGCGCCGCCGTTCTGGGGCGTGCGCGAGATGACCGACTTCACCCTCGCCGATGTTTGGCCGCACCTCGACCTCAAGACGCTCTTCCGCCTGCACTGGGGTGGCAAGGGGGTCAAGGGCGAGGCGTGGGAGCGGCTGCAGGAGGAGGAGTTCCTGCCGCGCCTGAAGGCGATGCAGGAGGACGCGGAGCAGAGTGGCTGGCTGCAGCCCTGCGTGCGCTACGGCTTCTTCCCGGCCAAAAGTGCGGGCAACGACCTGGTCATCTTCGGCCCTGAGGACCACGACCGGGAGATCGAGCGGTTCACCTTCCCACGGCAACCGGCGCGCGAGCGGCTCTGCCTGGCGGACTACTTCCAGCCGATCGACAGCGGCAAGAAGGACGTCGTCGCCTTCCAAGCCGTGACGATGGGCAAGGCGGCCTCGCAGCGCACCGAGGAGACCCAGGCGCGCGGCGACTACGCCGAGAGCTACTTCACGCACGGCTTGAGCGTCTCCAGTGCCGAAGGGCTGGCGGAGATGGTCCACCAGCGGGTGCGGGCGATGCTCGGCATCGGCGAGGAGACGGGCAAGCGCTACTCCTGGGGCTACCCGTCCTGCCCGGATCTGGAGCAGCACGTGATCGTCGACCGGCTGCTGGAGATGGACGAGATCGGGGTCGAGGTGACCGACGGCTACCAATTCAACCCCGAGCAGACAACAGCCGCGATCGTGGTGCACCATCCGGACGCCAAGTACTTCGCCCTGCTCCGTACCGGCGGCGACCCGGCGGCCGAGCCCGCATCGGCCGCCATCGCAGGCGACTAGCAGTGGTCATTGCAAATCAAGCGGGAGGGTGCCAACGCTCTCCCGCTCGTCGTTTCGAACTCTAGTTATTGTTAGGCTGTCAAACGAAGCAACTTGGCCGCTGGCCATCTTGGCAGCCTTGACCACCAGTGGTGCCACTCAAGGCTGCCAAACTATCAGGTCTTGGGCACAGAGCGTATTTGGCCAGGTTCGGGGCAGGAAACCGGTCCGGAAGGGACGACATTGGCCGCGCGAACGAGTCTGACACAACGCGGGGAGCGGCCAAGCCATCCGCTACCAGTCCTTGGAACCGAACCCTGTCGACACACCCTGCGCACACTAGCGACGCTGGGCTACTCGACGTTGTCTACCCGACGCGCCGGTAGTCGGCAAGAATTTCGTCGATAATCTGCCGGGACCTCTCCGCCTCACGGGCGTTGGTCTCGGCGATGCCGGCGACGAGGATGAGCGCCTTCCACAATGCCCAGGCCCGGCCGCGCGCCCAGGTTGCCTCGTCGAACGGTAGCGCGGCGCGGAACGCCTCCCGGCTCTCGCCCGTGAAGAGCGTCCATGCGACTGCCAGGTCGCACGCAGGGTCGCCCACGCCGGAGGTGCCGAAGTCGATGACAGCACACAGCCGACCATCTCCGAGCAGCAGGTTGCCGACGGCGACGTCGCCGTGGAACCAGACCGGATGGTGTTCCCAG
>DASYWL010000302.1:0-3457 GCA_035936055.1 Thermomicrobiales bacterium | reverse complement strand
GACAGGTACGGCGCGGAGAGCTTGGAGGCCACACTGGTCGCAAACCGGCCGAACAAGCGGATCCTGCAACTCGACCGGACGGTGAACACAGGCCGTCCGGTGATGCTGACGGAGTACGGGGGCATCAGCTACGCGCCCAGGGAGGGCGAGCGCTGGTACGGGTACGGCACGGTGCACTCGGCCGACGCCTATCTGGAGAAGGTGCGGGAGTTGACCCACGCGATCCGCGGCTGCCCCGGCATCAGCGGATTCTGCTATACGCAACTGACCGATACCGAGCAGGAAACCAACGGCTTGCTGACCGAACATCGGGAGTCCAAGCTGCCGGTGGAGTCACTGCGCGAGATCTTCGGGGAGTAGAGCCCTATACCGCTGACAGGGGAGCAGGCAGCAACTGATGCAGCAGATGGCCACGTTCGCTGACTGACGGTCACTGCCGGTCGTAGCGCCAGGCGAGCGCAATCGCCCCGAGCGAGAGGGTGGCAGCGGTGATCAGCACGAGCACGGTGACCAGCATCTGCTCGGCGACGAATCGCTCGGTGTCGCTCGCCGAGAGTCCTTGACCGCGCCCCGTGGCGGGCAACTCCGTGACGCTCTCGTCATCGCTCTGCGTCGTGACGGTGGTTGGGTCAGGGTCTGGCGCGTCCTGCGCGGCGGCGGGCATACCGATGGTGCCCAGCACCAGCACCGTGCTGAGCAGCACCAGCAAGATTCGTCTGAGCGCTACACGTCGCATCGCTCTCCCCAACCACCTGATCCGACAATCCCACACCGAAGCGCATCCGCGCCCGGGGGAAATGTCCCTGTGTCATGCTCTACGCCCGGGGACGCTGTTCGGTTCCATGCAGATCAGTGCAGCAACACTACAGGGTTTCGGGTAGGCGCGGCGTGCATGGACCACAATACGATGCATATCGCGCCGGCTCCAGTCCTCAGGCTGCATGGGCTCGACGACAAATGCGATCATCCGGGACCACAATGCGTCGTCATTATCCCCGCCAGCGATACCATCGATATCGAGAGTGTCGACATTGTCACCCGCCGGTACACTGGCGGCAACCTCCTCGCGGGCTGCCTCCGGTGAGGGCGATCGCCGTCTGGTAGCAATATGTATGCCCGCATCGGGGTATAGTTCGCACAGCCAACTCACCCGCACCGAGGTAGCCCACATCGTTGAGCAGCGCGTTCAGCAGAACCACCTGACCGATCAGGGCGACATCTTGTGGTTGGCAACCGAGCTGAAGGCGTCCGGCGAGATGGTCGGCTCCGTGCATCTCGCCTGGCTGAGCCAGGAGCACGCCCAAGGGGAAGTCGGCTACCGGCTCCATCCGGATCACTGGGGACAGGGGTACGCGAGTGAGGCGGTGCGGACAATGCTCGCCTACGGCTTCCGCGATCTCGATCTGCACCGCATCATCGGAACCTGTGACGACCACAACGAGCCTTCACGACGCCTGCTCGAGCGTATCGGCATGCGCCAGGAGGCTCACTTCCGCGAGATCGAGTGGATCAAGGGCGAATGGCGCAGCCAGTTGGTCTACGCCATACTCCGCGGCGAGTGGGAATCGTCTGTTAATCCGTAACTCCGTAGGACTGTTCTCCACCCCCCATGCCGATCGGCCGGAGTTTCGGCCCTGCCATCCCACCCATCTCGATCAGGCAGGGAAGATCAGGCGACGGCCCAATTCCGTGCAGTATCCCAAAGCGAAAGGCAGCGCCAGTGAGCCGTACTCGAGAGCACGTGATGACCAGCGAACTGCAGAGCGAGCTCGCGCAGCAGGCAGGTCCTCCGCGCGACCTCACCATGAGCCGGCGCACCATGGCTGCCTCCGTCAACCAGCTCGTCAGCCAGACGGCTATCGACGTGCTGCGGCGCGGCGGGAACGCGGTTGACGCGGCGATTGCCGGAGCGGCGATGCTCATGGTCGTTGAACCGCGGAACGGTCATCTCGGCGGTGACACCTTCATGCTGTTCCACGACGCGCGGCAGGACTGCGTGATCGCGCTCAACGGCAGTGGCGCTGCGCCAGCCAGGGCAACACTTGAGCACTATCGCGAGATCGGCGGGATCCCGGAGGATGGACTACTCACCTGCACGGTCCCCGGCACCGTGGCGTGCTGGGGTCACGCCAACGAGCGCTACGGCTCAGTGCCCCTCGCCGAGCTACTCGCGCCAGCGATCGCGCACGCGGATGAGGGCATCCCGGTCACGACACGCCTGCACCACATGCTGACGCTGGATGCGCCAACCTACCGCACGTCCCCCGACAGCGCTGCCGTCTTCCTGCCGGACGGCCGGGTGCCGTCCGTCGGCGCTATCTGGCGCCAGCCGGGGCTCGCGGCGTCGCTCCGACGCGTCGCCGAGCACGGCGTGGACGACTTCTACCGGGGCGAACTGGCCCGGGAGCTGGTCGACTACTCCGATCGGCATAGCGGTCTGTTCACGCTCGACGACCTCGCCCGACATGAGACGCAAGAGCGCCCCCCGCTCTCGATGGACTATCGCGGCTACACCGTCCACGAGCAGCCGCCGGTCTCGCAGGGCATCCTCGTCCTGCTCGCGCTGAACATCCTCGCGCAGTTCGATCTCCAGCAATACGGCCCCGGCACCGCCGAGACGCTCCATCTCGAGATCGAAGCGCTCAAACTCGCCTTCGAGGATCAGGCGGCGTATCTTGGCGACCCAGCGTTCGTCGATATCTCGGTGGGGCACCTGCTGTCCGAGGAACATGCGCGCGAGCAAGCGAGCCACATCGACCTGTACAGTGCGAGGAGTGGGCTCGCGCCCGCGCCTTCGCACCCGGATACGACCTACATGTGCACGGCGGACGAGTCCGGATCGATGGTTTCGTACATCCACAGCCTCTATGCCGGCGCTGGCGTGGTCATGGGGGATACTGGTGTCCTGATGAACAGTCGACTACAGGGCTTCAACCTGGACGAGGGACATCCGGACTGCCTGGCGCCAGGGAAGCGCCCGCTCCATACCCTCAACAACTACGTCGTACACAAGGACGGCAAGCCCATCCTCGTCGGCGGGACGCCGGGCGCGCACTGGCAGGTGCAGACGAACCTCCAGATCCTCGTCAACATCCTCGAGTTCGGGATGGACGTGCAGCAGGCGGTGGAAGCGCCGCGCTTCACGATGGGCGACCAGCTCTCGCTCGGAAGCCAGACAGTGCGGATCGAGTCACGAGTCGGTCAGGATGCCGCAGACGCGCTCACCGATCGGGGCCAGCAAGTCGAGGTTGTGGGACCGTGGGACGCTCCCGGGGCGGTCCAGCTGATCATGCGCGATCCGGAGACCGGCATCTACCGAGGAGCGACAGAGGTACGTCGGGCGGGAAGCACGGTGCTGGGCTTCTAGCACCTCACTCAGTGTCCAAGATCTCCAGGAACTGACGCGCGGTGACGATTGTGACACCGGCGTGAGAGCCGATCGCCAGCAGTCCCTGAT
>DASYWL010000301.1:0-20620 GCA_035936055.1 Thermomicrobiales bacterium | reverse complement strand
GGAAACCTTCGTAGGGCGGTGGCGATGTAGGTTCACACTTGGGAGAGCCTAGAGGGTGCACAGAATCGGGGCCTATAACCTATCCCTCTCCCTGATTGACGAAGCACCCGCCGTTCCCTATACTTTGACGGCTACGCCGGGATTTGCGCCCGGCGTCTTCGTGCGCGTCGTTGCCCCGCACCAGCGGGTCGGGTCAGCGAATGCGCGTCGGTTAGATACAGATGGCAACAGGCGACCACACCGCGAGAGAGCTCGTCAACGAAACCCGAATCAACGTCGCGTCGCTGCTCCAGGAACCGGTGGGCAGCATTCGATCGATTCACCTGGGCATGGATGCATTCCTGCTCGACGACGACCTCTTCGCGAACGATCTCGACGCTGACGTGCGGCTGATCCGCTTGCGCCATCAGGTTCTCGCCGACGGCAAGGTGCGCGCGAATGTCGCGCTGGATTGCGTTCGCTGTCTCACCACGTTCGAGCAACGGGTCGAGACCACGTTCAGTGAGCCGTTCCTGCAGTCTCACGACGTCCGCAGCGGCGCGGATCTCAGCGATCATCGCGAGCGCCGCGACGACGAGGACGCGGACGAGTCCGACGAGGAGTCGTTCGTGATCGACGAGGGCCACGAGATGGACCTGGCGGAGGCCCTCCGCCAGAACCTCGTGCTCGCCCTGCCGATGGTTCCGAGCTGCGGGGATGTTTGCCCCGGTCCGCCGGAGGAGCACCTGGCCGACAAGGCCGACGAGCGCGGGGGGCAGTTCGATCTGCTGTCCAGCCTGCTCGACGACGACACCGACGATGAGGAGTCCGCGGGCAGCCGCTAGCTATAGCCCGCACCAGCACGCCGCCGGAGCCCGCCCTTCGGGATCCTCGGCAGACACAGAAAAGGAGAACCGCCATGGGCGCGCTTCCGAAGCAGAAGATCAGCCGTCACCGGCAGGGCAACCGCCGCCGCCACCACCACCTCGCGATGCCGCAGCTCGTACGCTGTCGCAACTGCCGCAGCCTCAAGCGCGCGCACCACGTCTGCCCGAATTGCGGCACCTACCGCGGTCGTCAGGTAATCGAGATCGAGGAAACCCGGTCCTAGACACCACAGGCACCACTCTGGGCGACCATCGCGCCGCCCGACCGGCTCCACCATAACCACGAGAAGGCGGGTGAACTGTGTTCCCCGCCTTTTTTCGTGCCCGCCATGCCGCAGCCCGGTGGCCCGCACAGGCCGGGCATACGAGCACCGTTCCGCTTTACAATTCCCGGCGATAGCGAAACGATTCGTTCGTCGCCACCCGAATCACGTCAGGACTCGCCATGCCATTCGCGGCCATAACCGGTTGGGGCGCCTCCGTGCCCGAGCGTGTGCTCACGAATCACGATCTCGAGAAGATGGTCGACACCTCAGACGAGTGGATCGTGTCGCGCACCGGTATCCGCGAGCGTCGTGTCGTCGGCGAGCAGGACACAACCACCTCCCTCGCCGCCGCCGCCGGGCTGCAGGCGCTCGAGCGCGCCGGACTCGCCGCGGAGGATCTCGACCTGATCGTGGTCGGCACCGCCACGCCGGACGACTTCCTCGTCGCCCAGGCCGCCATGGTCCAAGCCGAGATCGGCGGCTGCGCCGGCGCCTTCGACGTCGGGGCGGCCTGCGCGGGCTTCGTCACCGCCCTCAGCGTCGGCACCCAGTTCATCCGCTGCGGCACCTACGAGCGCGTACTGGTCGTCGGCGTCGATACCCTCACCCGCTACATCGACTACACCGACCGCTCCACCTGCGTCCTCTTCGGCGATGGCGCTGGCGCTGTGGTGCTGGAACCGTCCGACGAGGAGCGCGGCCTGCTCTCGACCGTGCTCGGCGCGGACGGGGCCGGCCACAAGCATCTCTACGTGCCCGGCATGGCAAGCCTCGTGCCGGAATCGGCCGATCTCTTCCCCGAGTACCGACCGTATCTCCAGATGAACGGCAAGGAGGTCTTCCGCTTCGCCGTGCAGGTCATGGGCGAAGCCTCCGCCGAGGCGATCGAGCGCGCCGGGCTTGGCTACGACGACGTCGACATGCTCATCCCGCACCAGGCCAACCTGCGCATCATCGACGCGGCTGCACGGCGGCTCTCGCTGCCGCGGGACAAGGTGTGGGTCAACGTCGACCGCTACGGCAACACCTCGGCGGCCTCCGTGCCGATCGCACTCGCCGAGGCGGTCGACGCCGGCAAGATCGCCGAGGGGGACAACGTTGTGCTGGTGGCGTTCGGCGCTGGGCTGGCGTGGGCGGCTGGCCTCGTGCGTTGGGGCACGGGCGGCGTCGCGCGGCTCTCGGGATCGACCTGACACGGTGTCCACAGGGGCTGCCCCATCGGACCCAGAACACGAGGGGGTGGACATGGAGTCAACCCGTACGGGCGGACTCCATGTCCACCCTTCTGCCACGGGATCCAGGATCCTGAGGTGAGGAAAGGACGACATCTTATGGCGAACAAGGGCGCGATCGTTACCGGCGGGACACGGGGCATCGGCCTCGCTATCGCGAAGCGGCTCGCCACCGACGGCTACGACCTCCTGATCACCTACCGCAGCGACGCAGAAGCCGCGAAGTCCGCCGAGGCGGAGCTCTCCCGGACGAGCCGCAACGTCAAGGTCCTTGCCGGTGACATCGCCAATGCCGATGACGTTGGGCGCATCGTCGAGGAGGGGCTCGGCCACCTCGGCCAGATCGACGTGCTCGTCAACAACGCCGGCATCACCCGCGACACGCTGATGATGCGCATGAGCGAGCAGGACTGGGACGACGTCATCTCGACCAACCTCAAAGGCGCCTTTCTCGTCAGCAAGGCGGCCATGCGACCGATGCTGCGCGCCCGGACGGGCCGTATCATCAATCTCACCTCGGTCGTCGGCCTGGTCGGCAACACCGGACAGGCCAACTACGCCGCCGCCAAGGCGGGACTCGTCGGCCTGACCAAGTCGATGGCCAGGGAGGTCGGCTCGCGAGGCATCACCGTGAACGCGGTCGCGCCGGGCTTTATCGAAACCCGTCTCACCGAGGTGCTGCCGGACAAGATCAAGACCCAGCTGCTGGAGCAGACTCCGCTCGGCCGCTTCGGGACCGTGGACGACGTCGCCGGTGCGGTCGCCTTCCTCGCCTCGGACGACGCATCGTTCATCACCGGCCAGGTGCTCACCGTCGACGGCGGCCTGTTCATGGCGTAGCCGGGACAAGGCCGGTATGGCGGGCCATCCATACGGGTCGACTCCACGTCAACCCTAGTTCTCGCCGGGTCCGGCCATTTCGCATGAGCGGGTCTCGGTCTCCATCACGGTACAC
Organism: Thermomicrobiales bacterium; assembly: GCA_035936055.1. Taxonomy (GTDB): domain Bacteria; phylum Chloroflexota; class Chloroflexia; order Thermomicrobiales; family UBA6265; genus JACCVC01. The sequence continues at coordinate 17,301 of DASYWL010000301.1, read as the reverse complement.
TTGAACGCGCGTTGCGTCCGGCAACTCGGCAGGAGAGCGCTGCATGTTCCAGAAAATCCTGATTGCCAACCGCGGCGAGATCGCCCTGCGCGTGCTGCGGGCCTGCCGCGACCTCGGCGTCCCCGCGGTGGTCGCCTACAGCGAGGTCGACCGCGACTCGCTGCCGGTCCGGCTCGCCGACGAGGCGGTCTGCATCGGCCCGGCCCCCGCCCCTCGCTCCTACAACAACATCCCGGCGGTGATCAGCGCCGCGCTCGTCACCGGTTGCGATGCCATCCACCCCGGCTACGGCTTCCTCGCCGAGAACGCCTACCTCGCCGACATCTGCAGGCAGGTCGGCCTCACCTTCATCGGTCCACAAGCCGAGGTGATCGAGCGGATGGGCAACAAAGCCGAGGCGCGACGCGTGATGAAGAAGGCGGGCATCCCCCTGCTGCCGGGCACCGAGGGGGTGATCCGTAACCATGCCGAGGGCCGCAAGATCGCGAAGGACATCGGCTTCCCGGTCGTCATCAAGGCCGTCGCCGGCGGCGGCGGTCGTGGCATGCGAGTCGTCCGCTCGGAGGCCGAAGTCGCGCGGGGCATCTCCATGGCACAGTCCGAGGCGGAGGCCGCCTTCGGCAACGGCGATGTCTACATCGAGCGCTTTCTGGAGCGCCCGCGCCACGTCGAGGTCCAGGTGATCGCCGACCACCACGGCAAGGTTCTGGCCGTCGGCGAGCGCGACTGCAGCCTCCAGCGCCGACACCAGAAGGTCGTCGAGGAGGCTCCCGCGCCGAACCTGCCGAAAAAAGTGCGCGACAACCTGCTCAAGGCCGCCACGCGCGGTGCTGATGCGGCCGGCTACACCAGTGCCGGCACGCTGGAGTTTCTGCTCGACCAGCAGGGCCGCTTCTATTTCATGGAGATGAACACGCGTATCCAGGTCGAGCATCCCATCACCGAGGAAACCGCGGGCATCGACCTCGTCGCGTGGCAGATCCGCGTCGCCGCCGGAGAGAAGCTCCCGTTCAGGGAGAGTGACTTCGAGCCGCGCGGCCACTCCATCGAGTGCCGCATCACCGCCGAGGATGCGATGAACGACTTTCAGCCCTCGGTCGGCACCGTGCGCACCTATGTCGCTCCCGGTGGGCCCGGCGTGCGGGTCGACTCCCATCTGTTCGGTGGCTACACCATCCCGCCCAACTACGACTCGCTGCTTGGCAAGATCATCACGTGGGGCAAGGACCGCGACGAAGCGATCAACCGCATGCAACGAGCGTTGCACGAGACGGTGATCACCGGGGTCCAGCACACCGTGCCCTTTCACCGCGCCATCATCGGTGATCCCGAGTTCCGGGCGGGTGATGTCCACACCGGGTTCATCCCGGCGTTCATGGAGCGGTCGTTCGAAACGCTGCAGACCCATGCCCGCGAGGAGCGCGAGGCTGACCGACACGAGAGCATGGTGAAAGGAACCGCGCGATGAGCGAGCAACCGGCAACCGACGCCGCCACGACCGACGTCGTCACCGAAGGACGCAGCGGCTCCGGCACCGTGCGCGGCACCATCCGCGTTGCACCGGAGGTCCTCATCGAGTTGATCGAGTTGACCGTGCGCGATATCGACGGGGTCGCCGAGCTGCGCTCCCGCCCCCGCCGGCAGAAGGCCATCAGCGAGACGGCCGGCAAATGCTATGACGACGGCAAGGTGCGCGTGGTCGTGCTCGGCGACCAGATCGAGACCGATATCGCCGTCGCCATGCGCGCCGGCACCAACGTTGCGGAGTTGACGGCAGCGATCCAGAAGCAGGTCGCTCGCGCCGTCGAGCGCATGCTCGGCATGACAGCAAGCGCGGTCAACATTTACATCGACGACGTCGTCCGCGCCTGACACGGCGCCGCGCCGCCTACTCGATTACCCGCACAAGGACATCCCGCATCTCCATGACTGATCAGCACCACGACGACACCCCTGCCCAGCCGGAGACCGATGCGGTTCCGGAGGAGCAGGCAGCCTCACCTGCCGACGAGGCCGGCAAGCCCCGAAAGCGGCGCAACCGGCCTCGCAATCGCAAGCGCCTCATGGCCGACCGAGGGCCGGTGACGGGCACCTCGACACGCCACCAGGCCCGCACGCTGGCCCTGCAGTCGCTCTACGAATACGACCTGACCGACCACGAAGGCGATGACCTGCGGGAGCGGCTCAATGCGGACGAGGACGTGCCCCCCTCCGTGCGGGAGTACGCCTCCACCCTCTTCGGCGGCGTGCTGGAGCACCTGGGGCCGATTGACGCACAAATCGGCGAGGCCGCGCCGGCCTTCCCAGTGAGCCAGCTGGCCGCGGTCGACCGCAACGTGCTGCGCATCGCCATCTACGAGCTGATGCACCAGCGCAAGACCGTGCCGGTGCGCGTCGCGATCAACGAGGCGATCGAGATCGCCAAGCACTACGGCTCGGAGCGGTCCGGCAAGTTCGTGCATGGCGTCCTCGGCACGGTCTCGCGCAAGCTGCCCGACGGCGAAGCGAAGCCCTGAACATTCAGCGTCTCTCGCGCCTACCTCGCCCCTCGCCGGTCGTGTAGAATCCTCGCGTACACTGGAAGCGGCCAGAGGCTTGCCGTGCGCGGCGGTTTTGCTGTGCCGCAACGGGTATGATTGACGGAAGTACGAGTGTCCAACCGGACATGTCGGGGGACCGGTTCGTTGGAACCGCCAGCAACAGGGAGGAACAGGGTTGGCTACTGTACTCGAACGTGTTCAGGGAATCGTCGCGGAGCGCCTCGGTGTCGAGGAGTCGCAGGTGACCGAGGATGCGGCGTTCATCGACGATCTCAACGCGGATTCGCTCGACCTGGTCGAGGTCATCATGGCCATGGAGCAGGAGTTCGACCTCGAGATCAGCGATGAGGAAGCCGAGAACATCCGCACCGTCGGTGATGCGGTTTCCTACATCAAGGAGCATCAGAGCGCCTGACGCACGAACGCGTGCGACCTCCGGCAGCACGGGGGAGCGCGAGTGAAGACCGTGCTCCCTTGCTCGTCCACCCTTCCTGGACATCCCCGACGAACCGTGTGTCCCATTCTGGTCGTCACTTCCGTCGCTGACGTTACATGGCCCAGCCGCGCGCCCGAAGGCGCCGCTTTCCCGCGTTGGCGTACCCACTGACTCAGGCCTGGAAAGGGCGAACCATCGCATGGCACGCATGATCAAGGTTCCGGCGTGGAAGTTGCAGATTCCACGGCTTCCGAAATACGATCCCAACGAGCCCGACATCTTCGAGGAGATGACGCTCCAGGAGCATCTGACGGAGCTCGCGAACCGTATCAAGAAGATGGTCTACGGTATCGTACTGGGCTTCATCGTCGGCGCTATTCTTGTCAACCCCATTCTCGACCAAATCCGCGAGGCGGCTCAGGTCGAGCAAGGACTCGACATCCGCTCGCCGTCCGACCCCGTCATCATCTTCTTCCGTGTCGCCCTCTATGTCGCCGTTGGCATCACCCTGCCGAACATCATCTACCAGTTGGTGGCCTTCCTCGCGCCCGGTTTGACGGGCAAGGAAAAACGGGTGCTCTTCAGCTCGCTCCCGTTCATGTCGCTGCTCTTCGTCGGTGGCGTGGCCTACGCCTATTTCTTCGCGATCCCGCGCGCCCTCGACTTCCTCTCGACCTTCCTGGGTGACCAGCTTGCCTGGGAGATCGACGCGCAGGAGACCCTCAGCTTCTATCTCGCCCTGATGATGGGACTCGGCATCGCCTTCCAGCTCCCGGTCATCATGTTCGTGCTGGCCAAGATCGGCATCGTCACGCCGGCCAACATGCGCAAGTGGCGGAAGTTCGCCTTCCTCGGCATCGTGGTCGCGGCGGCGATCATCACCCCGACGACCGACCCGATCAACCTCGGGCTGGTGGTGATGCCGCTGATGATCCTCTACGAGGCCGGCATCATCGTCTCGATGGTTTTCGCCAAGACCTCGCTGCGCAGTGCCGCCGACGAGTCAAACGAGGTTGCCGAGCTGGCGCGACCGATCCCGGCGAAGGCCAGGACGACCTCGAAGGCCAAGATGCAGTCGGAAACCCCCGACGACGTGTAGCATCGAAAGACAACGTGCACACAGGGAGCCCCGGTCCGCCAGTGGCCGGGGTTTTCCGTTGGTGCCCGGTTCGGCTCACTGAAGCTCAACGAAACGATGTCATCCTGAGCCAACAAGGCACCGACGGTGCCGATGCCATGTCGAAGGATCCCCTGCGCCGCAGGTGTCTCCCCCCAAGCCCCTGAGAGCGGCACGCAGGAGATCCTTCGACTCCGGTGCTTCGCACCTCCGCTCAGGCTGATACCGCTCCGCTGCTTTCTCTGACCCCCTGTATTGACAACCACGGCGACATCCGGGCACCTCAGCCAGGGGCACAGGCTATGGCACCATCCGCGATTCACGCCTTCGCCGCTCAGACGATCCGGCCCGCCTCGCGGAGGGCGCTCTCGCCCTGCGGCGCGACCACGATGGTGTGCTCGTTGCGATACGTCACCATGCCCGGCCCCGCGCCCGAGATCTTGCGCACATGCCGTCGCTCAGCAACATCGACGTCGACCGACCCGCTCGCGCGGGCGGCGCTGTACCATCCAGCCAGCGCCGCCGCCGTCTCGATCGTCGCCGAGTCCTGCTCCTCCGCCGCCGTGTCCCACCGAATGATCACGTGCGAGCCCGCGACGCCCCGCGCGTGCAGCCAGGTGTCGTCCGGTCCGCCGATCGAGAACGTCACCTGGTCGTTCTGCCGCCCGGAGTGGCCGACATAGATCAGATGCCCGCCCGGTGTACGGAACTGGTCGGGGCGGCTCCCCTGCCCGGACGGTTTGCGCTTCTTCTGCGGCTGACCGCGCTGATCCGGTGCGCGGCCACTCGGGTGCTCCTCGAGGTACTCCTCGAACTCCCGCGTCAGCGCCTCGATCGTGTTGAACCCCTGCGACTGCTCCGCCTGCGTGGCGAGTTGCCGCAGGTAGGCATCCTCCCGATCGGCCGCCTCGATCCGCACCGGCACCTGCTCCAGCCCGCGCTGTGCCTTTCGGTAACGCTCGAAGTACGCCTGCGCGTTGCCGTTGGCATCCAGCGAGGGATCGAGCGCGATCGGCTCCTCACCCTCGATCTCCAACACTGTCTGCCCTGGCTCGATCATCCATATGTACGCATAGATCATCTCGCCGGCGTGCCGGAACCGATCCGCCTCTTCGGCGCGCTTCTGCTGGTTGCGGAGTGAGCGGAGTCGGCTCGCGAGCCGCTCCCGCGCGTCGCCGATTCGCCCGACCAGCCGCCGCCGAAGCTGCTCGTGGTCCCGCGGCGCCTCCTGCCGGGCACCCTCCAGGGTCCCCTCGACTGCCTCGGACATCGTCTCGACCCGCTCCTCATCCGCGTCCACGGCAAGGTGGGCCATCGCCACCGCGCTGTAGCCGGAAACGACGTGGCCGCGCCGGTAGACCGCCGGTTGCCAGCCGCCGAGCATCATCGGCTCGAACAACCGCCGCACCTCCCGCGCGATCTCCTGCGAATCGAGCATGCCCGGCTCACCCACGACGCTGTCAGCGTTCCCGGTCACGTTGTAGGCAACCTCCCGTGCCATCTGCGGGCTCATGGCGCGCAGTCCGCGCACCAGCGCCTGCTGCAGCTTGCGGCTCGGCTTCTCCTCCGCCAGCACCAGCTCGATGCCGGGTCCGGTCACACGACGAGGATCGGCCGTCTCTGGAGGAGGAGGCGGCGTGTATTCCCGCTTCGGCAGCACTGGCCGCACGCGACTCATGTCGGGCGTCACGCGCTTCGCGCTCTCCATCACGAGCCCGTCCTCGCCGACGAGGATCAGGTTGCTGTGCCGCCCCATGATCTCGACCACAAGCCTGGTTCGCACGACGTCCGGACGACCCCAGATGTCCTCTTCGTCGGTCACGTCATCGTTGTCATCGTCCTCGACCGGACCGGCGCCGCGCCTCGCCGCCGCGTCCGGCAATCGCCGGGCAATGGTCAGCTCGACCACGCGTTCCAGGAGCGGCTGGGTGATATCGATGATGAAGCCTCCCCGGACGTACTTGCGGATCTGGAGGCTGAACGGCGTAACGATCGAGGTATCGAACGAGGGCAGTGACGAGGCACGATAGAGGCGGGGATGCGATGCATCAGCGCTGGCGACCAGCGCTTGCCGACGGCCGTTCGCGTAGACCTCAGCGGCGATGGTGAGCGGGTCAACCATGCCGAGCTTCTGCACCCGCCCGTCGAGCAGATGCTCGCGCAGTTCATCGACCATGGCGGCGGTGGTGAGCACGTCATACATGTTGCAGGCTAGTCCTCATGTGTTCCATACCAAAGCGGCAATTCATCGTACTATCGTGACACAACTCGACCCCGCAATCGCCAATCGGCGATGTTGTCCCGGAAGGATCGACCAATCGATGATGAACGCGCGACTGAGCGATATGCGAACCCTGGAGGCCGAGTTGAACGCCCGGTTCGACCACGGCGATCGCCACATCGAGAGGCTCCGCGACACCACCGCTCCGCGCGTGTTCATCATCTCGGGACCATCCGGCGTGGGCAAGGACACCGTGCTCGAGCAGCTGCGGCTCACCTACCCCGACGCCGTCTACGTGGTCACCGCCACCTCTCGCCCCAAGCGTCGCGGTGAGATTGAGGGCGTCCACTACCACTTCATCGATCGTGAGGAGTTCGAGCAGCAGGTTGCCAACGGCGAATTCATCGAGAACGCCGTCGTCTACAACAACCTCTACGGGGTTCCGCGCACGCCGATCGTCGACGGCATCGCCGCCGGCAAGGACGTCATCATCAAGGTGGACGTCAAGGGTGCAGCCACCCTCCGCCAGAAGATCAGCAACACCGTCTCGATCTTTCTCGCGCCCGAGTCGATGCGCGAGCTGCTGAACCGCCTGCGCTTGCGAAAGACGGACGACTACGACGCCCTCAAGCGACGGTTCACCACGGCGAGTGACGAACTGGAGCGGGTGGAAGAGTTCGACTACGTGGTCTTCAACGAGTCGGAGGCGCTGGACGCGGCCGTCCGTCAGATCACGAACATTATCGAGGCCGAAAAGGCCCGTGTCGGCCCGCCGGTTGTGACGGTGGAGTAGAAATCGGACATTCCAAGAGGACTGTCATCCTGAGCGGAGCGAGGGATCCCCCAGTCGGCGCCCAAGCGCCGACTGACTCTTGTCTTGATGTCGCGTCCTGACCTTTTGGCGATACCCGGCACGCAGTCTGGCAAGAGACCACCACTGCCCCAAATGCAATGGCGGGGAATCCTTCGACACGGCGGCGCTACGCGCCTTCAGCTCAGGATGACAGCAGTGTTGCTGGCTCCAAATCCATCGCGCGCCACACCAGCCTACGAGTGCGACAGCATCGCCGCCTCTTCGTTCAGCTCATGCTCCTCGTCTTCGACGCGGAAGAGCTGCGCCTCCGGCGCCATCCGATCGGTAAACAGGATGCCGTCCAGGTGGTCGATCTCGTGCTGAAACACCCGCGCGAGGTACCCCTTCGCCTTGATGCGAACCGGCTTGTTGTCGAGGTCCATCGCCTTGACCGTCACCGACTCCTGACGGGCCACCTCACCCGCCCAGCCCGGGATGCTCAGGCAGCCCTCGACGGCGGTGGCATTGCCAAAGCCTCGCACGATCTCCGGGTTGACCAGCGTGTACCGGTACTCGGGGTCGCCCTCCTCGTCCATGTTCTCGGGAACATGGACGGTGATGATCCGTCGCATCACCCCGACCTGTGGGCCGGCGAGGCCAACACCGTCAGCCTCCTCCATCGTCTCCCACATGTCGTCGGCGATCTTCCGCAGGCTCGTATCCACCTGCCGCACCTTCGTCGCCTTTTGGCGGAGGCGCGAGTCACCGTCGATCAGAATCTCCATAACTGCCATGTCGCACGCACTCTCCAGCGTGAAACCGCCGCATACGGCTCACGAATCTCTTTCCCCCTATCATACCCTCTGGGTCGACTCTCGCTGGATACAGGACACTTCCCGGAGCACGCGAGCCCCCTACACTCCCTCGGCACGGGCCTCCTGTGCCTCTTTCCGGTTCTGCTCGCCGATCTCGCGTCGCGATGCTTCCCACTGCTCCCTGTGCTCACGAAGCCGCTCGACGACAATTCGGGCGACGGCGGGGTTGTGGTACCAGCGGTGATCAGCCGGCACAACGTGCCAAGGGATGTCCGGCGTTGCGGTGCCGTTGAGGACCGTCTCATACGCCTCGATGAGGACATCCCACTGTCGATGCTTTTTCCAATCGCTGGGCGAGAGCTTCCAGGCCTGATCGATTTCGTTCTGACGATTCTCGAGCCTCTGCTCCTGCGTCACCTTGCCGATGTGCAGGAAGACCTTGATGACAATAATGCCCTCGTCGGCCAGGATGCGCTCAAACGCCTTGATGTGCTCGAACCGCCGCGCCCTGCGCTCGCCGAAAACATCACCCTGCAACTCCTCCGGCATCGCCTGCTCATAGTAGGATCGGTCGAAGACGACGGCCTCGCCGACCATCGGCGTGGCGACATCCGCCCGCCACAGGAAGTGGTGCATTCGCTCCTCCTCCGTCGGCTTGTCGAACGACTTGACCCGAAACGCCTGCGGGTTCAACGCGCCCGCGACGTTCTCGATGGTGACATCCTTGCCGGCGGCATCCATCCCCTGCAGGATCAGCAGCAACCCATGCGTCTCGGCAGCCATCATGAGATCATGCAGCTCCCGAAGCTCATTCTGGAGCTCCTGAAACTGCCTGTCGGCCTCCTGCTCTGTCAAGCCATCAGTGGCCGCCGGGTCGACGTCGGCGAGCCTGATCTCCTTCTCGCCGGTGATAGTTGTCACTGAAGAGCTCATGAATGTTCCTGTGCCTGGCGGCGGTGCATGCGCCGACTGTTCGGAAGACGTGAGCACGGTCGGGACCCACAGGCGCAGGGCCCGCCGCTACGTGCCCGGTTCAGCCTGTTGCTGTTGCAAGCAGGATGCCAGGCAATGCCACCCCGCGGCCCTCTTCAGGGAACGGCGAGCGAAGCGCGCCTGCAGTCGACAATCCAGCCAACGCAGTCATTTCGAGCGGAGCGGCGAATCCGTGTAATCGAGAAATCTCTTGCATACCGAGGGTCGATGGTTGGCAGGCAAGGAATTTTTGCACTCCGCACCCTGTGGGGGCTTCGGTCGAAATGACATCGTTACGCCTTCGCCGAACTACATCATGCTCTGTGGGTCGATGTCCACCACCCAGCCGGGTGCAGTGGGAATACCGTCGAGCAGCGCATCAAGCTCGTGCGAGCGGATGACGAACTGCCACTGGTACTCGCCGCGCACCTTGGCCGCGAACGCCGGCGTCGGGCCGAGGATGTCGATCTCCACATCGGCATGCCGGGCATGCTTTGCGACCGCACGCGCCATCTTCTCCGCGTCCAGCGCCGCCTGACGCTCGTTCTTGTGCCGGGTGACGTAGCGCACCAGCCGCGTGAACGGCGGAAACCGGTGCTGCTCACGGAACGCGATCTCGGCGGCGTAGAAGGTGCCGTAGTCGTGCTCGGCGGCTGCCTGGACGGCGTAGTGGCGAGGCGTGTACGTCTGGATTGCAACCCGACCGCCCGGCCCACGTCGTCCGGCACGCCCCGCCACCTGCGTCAGCAGCTGGAAGGTCCGCTCCGCTCCGCGGAAATCGGGCAGATGGATCATCGTGTCGGCGTTGATCACGCCGATCGTTGTCACACCGGGCAGGTCAAATCCTTTGGCGACCATCTGCGTCCCGACCACGATGTCCGCCTCCCGCCGCTCGACCCGGCGCAGCATCGCCTCGTACCCCCCCTGCCGCCGGACGCTGTCCTGATCCCATCGGAGCACGGAGACGCCGGGGAAGAGCCGCCGCGCCTCCTCCTCGACGCGCTGCGTGCCGGCGCCGAAGTAATCGAGCGGGCCCTCACAGCTCGGACAGACCTTCGGTGGGCGCTCATGGAAGTTGCAGCGATGGCAGATCAGCTTCGACTGGTCACGATGAAAGACCAGCGGAATCTCGCAGAACGGGCAGATCAGCCGGCTCCCGCAGGAGCGGCACAGCACGACCGTCGATTGCCCGCGGCGGTTCAGGAGCAGAATCGCCTGCTCGCCCCGTTCCAGGCTCTCGCGCACATACCCCTGCAACACGGAGCTGAGCAACGAGGTGTTGCCCTGCCGCAGCTCCAGCCGCAAATCGACAATCTCCACCTTCGGCAGTGCAAGCGCACCTGCGGTGCCGCTGGCGGCATCGACCACGCTCGGGCTCACCCGATCGGGCAGCAGCAGCTTGCGGTAATCATGCTGGTCGGCATGCCAGGCCGACTCCACGGCCGGCGTCGCGCTCCCCATGATGAGCCCGGCACCCATCTGCCGGGCGAGGTAGATCGCGACACTGCGCGCGTGGTAGCGCGGCTCCGTGTCTTGCTTGTAGGCGCTGTCGTGCTCCTCGTCCATAATGATCACGCCGAGCCGGTCCATCGGCGCGAAGAGCGCCGACCGTGGCCCGACCACGACGTCGCAGCGCCCCTCGGCGATTCCTTCCCAGACCTCGAGTCGCTCGGCGTCCTTCAGTGCGGAGTGCAGCACGGCCACCCGACCGGGGAAGCGTTCGACGAAGCGGCGCACGACCTGTGTCGCCAATCCAATCTCCGGCACCAGCACGATCGCGGTCTTGCCCTGCGTCAGTGCCCAGCCGACGGCGCGAAGGTAGATCTCCGTCTTGCCGCTGCCCGTCACGCCAAAGAGCAGGTGCGACGTCGAATCGCCTGCCTCCAGCGCCGCCCGGAATGCCGTCCACGACCGCTCCTGAGAGGCGGTCAGGCGCGGTGCAGGGGCCGGTGCCGGCTTCGGGGTGGCGTCGTCGGAGAGCTCGATCTCCTCGATGATGCCCTTGTCGCGCAGCGCCGTGATGATCCCGCGCGTCACACCCAGTCGCTGGCGGAGGCTGCTCTCCTCGATCAGGTCGGACTCTCCGGATCGGCGCATCCGAGCGCGCTGCCGAAGCGATTCGAGTACCTCGCGCTGGCGACTCGCGGAAGCAGGCAACTCGGCGGTCGGCTCCAGCAGCCGAATGTACCGGGTGGTGGGTAACTCGGCACGACGCTGATCGACCTGCAGCACGCGCTCGACCCAACGCCTCTCCTCGAGAGCCGGCAGGATCTTCGTCAGCGACCGCCCGGTCCGTGCGCGCAGCGTGTCCAGCTTGAGTGGACTCTCGGCCCGCAGCACGTCGACCACGCCGCGCTGGATGTTCGAGAGCTCGCCGTCGTCGCGATCTTCGTGATCGGGCGCGAGCCGATACCACTCCACCACGCGGTTGGCGATGCCTCGCGGCAGGTAGAGCGAGGCTGCTGTATAGACACTGCTCGCCGTCTCCCGCGCCAGCCAGCAGGCCAGCTCCCACTGCTGCTCCGTGAGCGCCATCACCGGTTCCACCCGGGAATGCAGCTCGCGGGAGTCGAACCGCGGCGATTCGTCATGGACACGCGAGACGATGCCGAGCACCAGCTTCGAACGCAGGGGCACCCAGACGAGCTGGCGAGGCTCGAGCAAACCTGCCAGGCACTCGGGCACGGTGTACGTCAGCACGCCGCCGTTCGTTGCGTGACCGGCGCCATCGACGGCGACATCGGCATGGAGGGTAGTGGCTGTTGCGATCATCCGGTGTTCTTCAGGCCCCCGGCGATGCCGTTGACGGCGAGATGCAACGTCTGCAGGACATCCTCATCGATGGGTTGCTCCCGCAGCCGCTCCAGCAGCTCCACTTGGATGTAGGAGAGCGGATCGACGTAGGGATTGCGCCGCTCGACACTGCGCTGGAGCACAGAGTCATGGTCGAGCAGTAGCTCCTCTCCGCGCACAGCGGTGAGATGTTGTACCGACCGCGCAAACTCGTCGCTGATTCGCCCCCAGATGCGGTCGCGGACCACCGCATCCTCGACCAGCTCGACGTAGCGGTGCCCAACAGTCAGGTCGGCCTTGGCGAGCCCCATCTCGGCATTGGAGAGCAACGCCGTGAAGAATGACCAGCCGCGTGCCATCTCCTGCAGCAGGTCGAGTCCGTGCCGCTCGATCGCATCCTCCAACGCCGTGCCGAGGCCGTACCATGCCGGGAGGATGATGCGCGACTGTGTCCACGAGAAGACCCACGGTATGGCGCGCAGGTCCTCGATCCGGTCCGACTGCACGCGCTTCGCAGGGCGCGATCCGAGCTGGAGCCGCGCGATCGCGTCGATCGGCGTCGCCTGGTGGAAAAATGTGCCGAAGTCGGGGTCGCCGTAGACGAGATCGCGGTAGAACTCGGCGGAGACCTCTGCCATGCGCTCCATCACCGACTCGTAGCGCTCGCGCCGCCCGGGATCGGTAATCCGGTCGCCGCCCACCGCATGCGCGAGGATCGCCCCGACGGTCAGCTCCAGCTCGCGGTGGGCGATCTGCGCCATACTGTACCGTGCAGAGATGACCTCGCCCTGCTCGGTGATCTTGATGCGACCGTTCAGGGTGCCGCTCGGCAACGCCATGATCGCAACGTTGGTCGGCCCACCGCCGCGTCCGATCGATCCGCCGCGACCATGGAAAAAGAGGTACTCGATCCCCTGCTCCTCGAGGAAGTGGGCCAGTCGTCGCTGCGCCTGGTGCAGCCGCCAACTGGAGGCCAGGTAGCCAACATCCTTGTTGGAGTCGGAGTAGCCGATCATGATCTCCTGCACACCGCCAGCGCTTTCCAGCGCGGCGCGGTACTCCGGGTAGCCGAGCACGGTCGCCATCGTCTCGCGGGATGCCGCCAGCGTCGCGCCCTCCTCGAAGAGCGGTGCGATCCGCAGCGACGCATGGTGCCCGCCATCGGACGCCAAGCGCGTCTCCTTCATGAACAGCAGCACCTCCAGCATGTCCGACGGCGCGTCGGTGCCGGAGATGATGTAGGTCTCGATGGCGTCCGGGTATCCGTGGTGCCGGACCCGCCAGATCATGCGGAAAGTCTCGATCACCTGCCGCGCCGTCTCGGGCAGCACCTCGAGGTTGACCGGTACCAGTGGTCGGGGATCGTTGATCTCCCGCACCAGCAGCGCCTGCTTCTCCTCCTCGGGGAGCGCGAGGTAGGCCTCCTCGACCCGAACCGCCCGAAAGATCTCGTCGAATGCCTGCCCATGACGCTTGCTGTGCTCGCGAATGTCGAGCGTGACGAACTCGAACCCGAACACCTCGACCAGCCGTATGACGTCGTGCAGCTCGCCACCCAGGATCGTCCCGGCAGACTGCTCGCGCAGTGCCGCAGCCACGTGCTTCAGGTCGTCCAGCAGCTCGCTGCCACGAGCATAGCCATGCTCACCGCCGTCACGAGTCGCCCGCAGCCGCTCCCGCATCAGGATGACAAGCTGGCGATATGGCTCGTCCGCGTTTTGCTGCCGGAGCTGCGCGGCCAGCTCCGGGAAGCGGCGCGCGTAACGGGTCATGAGCGGCTGGAGGTGATCGCTCGGCCGCACCATCGCATCCGAGAGCGAGAGCCGCCCGGCGAGCTCGGTGAGGCGATGGTCGAGCAGTGCCAACGCCGCGGCACGCATGATATGCAGGGTCGCCTCGGTGATATCCGGGGTCACGAACGGATTGCCGTCGCGATCGCCACCGATCCACGAACCAAAGGTGATGAACGGCGGCACGGTGATCTCGGCATCGGGATAGGCGTCCTTCAGCGCCTCCTCGAGATCGCGGTAGATCAGCGGGATGACCTCCACCAGGGTCGACCCGAAGTAGACGAGCACACCCCGCACCTCGTCGAGCACGGTCGGCGAGACGCTCCGCAGCTCGTTGGAGCTCCACAGTTCAGCGATGGTCGACGCGAGCAGCCCTCGCGCCCGGGTGACCTCGTGCGGGAGGGCGTGACGCTCGTCGAGCTCCCGGATGATCGCGAAGATGCGGGCGAGCTTGGCGATCACCGTGCGCCGCCGCGCCTCCGTCGGATGTGCGGTAAGCACCAGCCTGACCTGCGCATGGTCGAGCAGATGCTGCATCTGCTCGGCGTCCACCCCGCCGTCGACCATCATCTGAATCGCCTGCCGAATCGAGCCGCGACGCGGCTCATTGGGACTGGCGAGCTCCCGGGATCGCACACGACGGATACGCTCGTTGTCCTCAGCGAGGTTGATGAGCTGGAAGTAGTTGGTGAACGCCCGAATGAGAATGCGCAGGTCGTCGGTGTTCGACTCGCTGATCAGCATCTCCAGCTGCTGGCCTGCCGATTCGTCGCCGCGCCGCAACCGCTTGGCCAGCGCGCGCGCCGCCTCCTCCAGTTCGAAGGCATCCTCCCCGGCCATCGAGGTAATGACCTCGCCAAGCAGCCCTGCGAGCAGATAGACATCGTCGGAGAGTCGACGGTCACCGGGTCGGGCCGCCGCGCCACGATCTTTCGCCATTGCGTATCCTTGATTCGTAACCGAGCCAACACGCGTACGTGCTCTCTATACAGTGCCACACTCGCACCTATTTTGACCGCATCAGCACACAACTCGGGCAGACACGAGCGGTTCCGTCGATACATCCACCCACGCCTGCGGCGAACAGGTGCCCGGGCACCGCGCGATGACATGGAACGACCTCGCCGCCTGGACGGTCGCGCAACAGGAAAGCAGGAATGAGTGACGATCACGTGCTGCGACGCTCACAAGCGAGCGATGCGCCAGCGATCCACCGCATCCGCGCGCATCCCGTGACGAGGCGCTACCAGCCGCTCGAACAGCGTTCGGTCGAGGACCTGAGACTGATTCTCGACGAGCGAGGTCATGCGGAGGTGACGCCGTGGCAAAACGGAAAGCTGGAATGGACGGTGGTCGTCAATGGCGACGTCGCTGGCTGGGTCACGGTGTCCGTCACCTCCCGGAGTCACCACATCGGCACGATCGGCTACTCGATCGCCCCACGCTTTCAGGCACGAGGCATTGCGACCCGTGCCGTGCGCGACGTGGCGGCAACTGCCCTCGATCCGAGCGGTCTCGCTCTGGAGCGGCTGGAAGCGGTCGCAGCCGTGGAGAACATCGCCTCCCGCCGGGTGCTCGAGAAGTGCGGGTTCGCGTTCGAGGGCATCGCACGCAGCTACCTGATAATCTCGGGAGCACGTATCGACCATGCACGCTACGCCCGCTTACATACGGACGTGCAGGGTGACGACCGAACTCGCGATGATGGAGCTCCGCATGCCCACGCCTGAACCGATCTCGTTCGACCGCCTCGCCGACCGCCAGTACCCGCGCGAGCCTCGCATCTCTCCAGATGGCACGGCAGTGGCGATGACGGTCATGTATGCGTCGAAAAAGGATGACCGCGCAACCTCGCAGATCTGGCTGTCACGCAATCACGGCGAACCCTTCCCCTTCACGGGAGGCAAGGCCGGCGCTGCCGATCCCGGCTGGTCGCCGGATGGCTCCTGCCTCGTCTTCACGTCGTCCCGTGATGACAAGGATGAGCGGGCTGGCCTCTTCGTCATCCCGGCCGACGGCGGTGAGGCCCAGCAGATCGGCGATGTGCGCGGGGAGATCGCCAAGCCGCGATGGTCACCCGACGGCTCCTGCATCGCGTTCCTCATGAGGGATCCCGAGACGGAGGCCGAGAAGAAGGACAAGGAGGCGAAACGCGATCAGGTTGTCGTGGAGGAGGAGCCGAAGCACCAGCGCCTCTGGGTGATCGACCCCGACACTGGCAAGCGCCGATGCCTGACCACCGGCAACCGAAGCGTTCGCGACTACGCCTGGGCACCCGACGGTCAGGAACTGGTCGTGATCACGACGGAGCTGCCGACCGCGAACAGCCTTTTCATGCCGAGCCGGGTCGCCCGCGTACCCGTCGCCGGTGGCCTGGAACACGAAATCACGACCTTCCCCACGGCTCCCAGCACGCCGGTTGTCCGTGACGTCCGTGGCGAGCAGGTAGTCGCGGTGATCGACAGCGACCACCGCGCCGATCCCTCGCCGTCGATCTGGATCGCGCCGTGGGACGGTGGCGAGCGGCGCAACATCCTCCCTGAGCTGCGCGGCGCGGTCTACGACATCGTTGCCGACCCGACCACACCAGATCGCGTCCTCGCGGTGATCGTCGAGGGCGTGCACGGCCGGCTCTACAGCGTGTCACTCGAGACCGACCGTCGCGAGCTGCTCTCGCCGGGCACGATGCGCGAACATGGGTCGATCTCGGCTGGTATCTCCGCGTCACGGGACGGCAACCATGTCGCCTTCGTCTGGACAGCGAGCGATGAGCCGGAGGAAGTCTGGACCATCGACCGCAACGGCTCGACAGAGAAGGTCACATCGTTCGGCAAACCATTCGAGGGCGGGCTGGCGCCCGGCGAGGTGGTTCGCTGGCAGAGCTTTGACGGTGTCGAGATCGAGGGCGTGCTGGTGCGACCAGCACGCGCGGAGGGACCATTGCCCCTCTTCGTCGAGGTCCACGGTGGACCGTCCTGGCAGTGGGAAGACCGGGTCATGCTCGACTGGCACGACTGGGCGCAGATGCTCGCCACCCGGGGATGGGCGGTGCTGATGCCGAACCCGCGTGGAAGTACCGGGTATGGCTCGGCGTTCGAGAAACTGCTGCAGGACGACGTTGGTGGTGGCGAGTCGAAGGATCTTATTGCCGGAGCGGAGGCGATGGTCGAGCGAGGCATCGCGGACCGGGATCGGCTCGCGATCGCCGGCTGGAGTTGGGGTGGGTATCTCACCGCCCGCACCATCACCCAGACGCGCCGTTTCAGAGCCGCTGTGATGGGCGCCGGCATCGGCAACCTCGCATCGGATCATGGCGCCGGGGACATTCCGCACGCCAATACGCTCTATTACCCCAGCCATCCCTACGATGAAGGGACGTGGGAGTTCTACGCGAAGGGAACGCCGATCCGGGAGGCGTCGCAGGTTGCCACCCCGACTCTGATTCTCCACGGCGACAGCGACGACCGCGTCCACCCGACGCAGGGGCAGGAGTTCTTCCGAGCGCTGCAGCACGCCGGGGTGCCGGTGCAATTCGTCCGGTACCCGCGCGAGGAGCACTCTATCCGCGAGCGCGAGCACCAGATCGACCTGATGGAGCGCATCGTCACGTGGCTGAACAAATGGGTGCTATCGCCCAAGCGATGAACCCACGGCGCTGGCCCCGTGCCAACTGGCCCCGGCTTGCCACAGGCCCCGCCCTGCGACCGAGCCGATCGCCATGCAGTTCACCACGACAAACGAAATAACGTCATCCGTAGCCGGCAAGGAACCGCAGGTGCCGCAGTCCATGCCGAAGGATCTCCTGCCACACACAATGCATGCGG
>DASYWL010000300.1:0-18127 GCA_035936055.1 Thermomicrobiales bacterium | reverse complement strand
CCACAGGGCCGTTGCGCCCTCACGCATCCGTGTCCCGCCTCAGGATCCGGACGCCGTCCTCGCTGAAGACCTCGGCCCAGCCGGGGCCGGGGAACTCCGGGGAGGTCGCCTCGGGGAATGGGCCGGGCGCGCAGGTCGGCCCCGGATCGACACCTGGGACGCCCTCTGTCTCTGGCCGGCCGATGTAGAGCAACGTCACGCCGTACTCGTCCAGCAGGTCATCGGTCGGGCGGGCGAAGAGGTCGATCACGTCCGTCACACGCCCCCCGATTTCGGCGCCGATGGTCTCGTCACTCAGACGCCACTGCCGCTCGTGGTTGTCCCACCCGATGATCGCCGGGATCCCGCTCGCCGCCGCGGGGAAACCGATCGGTGCCCGGTAGGCGCATCCTCCCGCTGCCAACAGCACATCGTCGTTCGTCCCATGCTCCCAGAGCCACGCCAGCGCGTTGGCGGTCGCCGGGTCCGCGGCGGCCGATGTCTCCAGCCACGTCAGCGCGTCCATGCCCTCCCAATCGGTGTCCGGATTCTTGAACTGCACCCACTGGCTCGCACCGACAACCGGGTAGGCCAGCCCGGCCAGGACGATCACCACGGTCGAGACCATGACGATCGCACGCGACGGGAGCCATGCCCGCGCCCGCTGCCAGAGCCAGACGAGCGCCAGTGCGGTGGCGACTCCGGCCATCAGCCAGCTCTGCAGATAGAGCTTGAAGATCGTGTTCATGCGGTTGCCGAAGATGTCGTAGAGGTAGAAGAACTCGGGGACCAGGGCCAGCAGCAACGAGAGTGAGGCGAGGCCGACGATCAGTAGTTCCAGCGTGATGGTGGTCGAACGGAGGATGACCAGCAAGCCTGCAAGCAGGGGCGGGCAGAGCAGGATCAGCAGCGGCACCGGTGTGAGCACCCCTATTGCTACGGCGAGCCCTCCGGAGAGCAGGACGAGCGTCGTGATCATGCCGTCAGACTCCTGCTCGTCGGATCTCAGCAGCGCGACAATGATCGCCGCGACCAGCACGGGGTAGAAGAAGCCGAAGATGGAGAGCCAGTCCTGCACCGTCGTCCGATCACCTGAATAGGCAGCCAATGAGGCCAGCACATCGCCGATCACCGGGATGCCGCTGACAACTTCGGCGAAGTCGGTGTTCGGCGTGCGCACCGGCGCCTCGAAGCTGACAATGAATGGCGACCAGGCAACGAGGCCGGCGACCAGAGCAGTCGCGATCGCGGCGAGTCGGGAAGTGACCGTTCGGAAGCCGGACGAGATCAGGATGCCGCCGGCGATCACCGCGAACCAGGTTGGGAAGTCCCACGAGTTGATGGCGTAGAGACCAGCTCCGACGAGTCCTGCCAGCGCCAGTTGCGCAGCGCGGAGGATACTGGGCTGGTGTGGCGGCAGGCTGGCAAGCATCCAGGTGATGCCGAGCGCGGTGATCGCGAAGGGGATCGCCATCATGTGCGGATGCAGGTCGGCGAAGAGAAAGGTGAAGGCCGGAAACTCGCTGATCGCGAACCCGGTGCCCTCCACCGGGATGATGCGCGTCGCATTCCACATCACGCCGTCGAACGGGAAGCGCTGCCATTGTCCGGATGGATCCTGCGCGATCTGCCATGCCGCCCATGGCGTGCCGATGCCGATCACCAGCACAGCTGCGAGCAGACCGCCGATACGAGAGGCGATCATGCCGGCGAAGCGTGAAAGCATATTTGCCACGGTGCCGACCACTGCCACGATGGTCATTGCGATGATCGAGACGACGGCGAGATTGTAGGTGACAGCAGGGGTGGTCCCGATCATCTCGCCGACACTCGCCCAGAGCGTGTAGCCGAGGTAGTAGTAGTTGATGGTCTCGCCAGCGAGCCAGGTGTCCAGTGGAGGCATCGACTCCGCCCGCATCGAGGAGGCGAGCATCATCAGGTCCATCGGCTTTTCCTGGTCGATGGTGCTCGGCCCACCGACGGCTGGGACGAATCCACGCAGCAGCACGAAGATGGAGAAGAGGGCCACGTACCCGGCCTCGGCGATGCCGTAGTGGAGCAGGGTGTCGCGTCGCCACACGCCAGTGAGGCGGCCGATCGGCCAGCAGATGAGCGCGAGGATGGCGGTGGTTATCCACAGCGCCGGTCCGTCGAACGCGACGATGCCGTCCCCAAGACTGGCGAGCAGCCAGACCGGCCAGGCGACGAGCAGCAGGCTGATCGGGCGGAGAAGGCTGGCGCCATGGTCGGTGACGTGCCGGAAGAGCAGGGCGAGCACCGGGGCGACGGCGAACGCGGCGATAGTCGTGGCCAGGTACCACGTAAGCGTGGGCAGGAACCAGTCCAAGATCGGGCTTCCTCAGGGATGGGCATCAGGCTGGAGCGATAGGCATGGCAGAACGGCGGTGCGTGACGGAACGCTCAGCGGCCCATCTGCAATGCTACCGCAGGTGCTGACGGGCTGGCGCCATTCCGATGGTGTGTCGATCGGGTCCGGTGGCTAGATGAGTCCGCGACGAAGGGCCTCCGCGACGGCGTGAGCGCGGTCGTTGACCTCCAGTTTCTGGAAGATCGACTGCAGGCGCTTCTTGATGGCGATCTCGCTGCGGTTCATCGCCATGCCGATCTCGCGGTTGGTGGCGCCTTGGCTCGCCCGGGAGAGGATCTCGAGATCCTCGTCACTCAGGTCGGCGTCGCGCACGGTTTTCTCCCTGGCGAGCCCACCGAACTCCTCCAGCACGCCGTCGAGCAGTTCGGGACTGAGTTGCCGCCGACCGCGCGCCGCGGAGCGGATCGACGCAATCAACTCGGTCGACGGCGTGTTCTTGAGCAGGTAGCCGTCCGCCCCGGCCTCGAGCGCCTGGCGGACGTACGCCTTGTCTCCATAGGAGGTGAGTACGATGATCGCACCGCCGTACTCCTGCTGGCGCAGACGGCGGGTTGCCTGGATGCCGGTTGCGCCCGGCATGCGCAGGTCGAGGAGCACCACGTCCGGGTTGAACTTCCGGGTGAGTTCGAGGGCGGACGCGGCGTCGTGCGCCTCGGCGGTGACCTCGATATCACCGGCGGCGCCGAGCAGTTTGCGCAGGCCTTCGATCACGATCTGGTGATCATCGACGAGTAGAACTGAAATCACGTATGCTTATTCCTTAGCGGACCGGTTCGGTCGTTTCCGGCTCCATGGCTGCAACCTCGCTGCCGGCCTTGTCGGTTGGCTCCTCCGGTTGATCGCCACTCGACATCAACATCATACTCTCCAGCACCTCGTCGGACATGACATCGCCCGAGTTCGGGCGCTCGACGACGATCGCGGTGCCACCGCCGGGCCGGGTCAGGATGGTGAACGTCGCGCCGATCGACTCAGCTCGCTCGCGCATGCTGAGCAGGCCGAGCGACGCCGGTTGCACCGCCTGCGCCGGGTCGAAGCCGGCGCCGTTGTCGCGCACGGTCATGCGCACCAGTTCATCCGTTGTCTCCAGTCGCACTACTGCTTCATCTGCGCCGGCATGACGCACCACGTTGTGCAGCGCTTCCTGAGCGATGCGGTAGAAGCTGAGGCGGACCTCGGGTGTAAAGTTCGGCGGGTCGCCACTCGCCTCCAGCCGGCAGGAGAGACCGGTCCGCTGGATGGTCTGGACGTAGGCTTCGATCGCCGCGACGAGTCCGAGATCGTCGAGGTCAGGTGGGCGCAGCTCGAAGATGACATCATGCAGCTCGTTGGTGGCGCGCTCGAGCAGCTCACTGACTGACTTCAGTGATGAATCGATCTCCTCCTCTGAGGTGGAGCCGTTACTCATCAACAGGGCGCGAGCCTGGTAGAGGGCACCGGTGATGAGCGGCGAGACGGCATCGTGGATCTCGCCAGCGATGCGGCGGCGTTCGCCCTCCTGCAGGCGGTTCGTGCGGCGTAGCAGGTCACGCATCTGGGCCGCCTGGCGTTCGCGATCGTGGCGGTGCTCCTCGAGCCACGCCACCTGATTGGCGGTGTGGTCGGCCATCTCGGCGAACTCTTCGCTGAGTGCCCGGATCTCGCCGCCGCCGACGGGCACGATTGGCTCCCTGAGCATCCCTTGGTTGAGCTCATATGCTCGGCGCGCCATGGTCCGGATCGGCCGTGCGGTGAGCTCGCTCAGCACCACGGCGAGCGCGAAGACCACGACCAGGCTGAGGCTAACCACGATGACCACCTCGATGGTGGCACCACCGTCGAATAGCTCCGGCATCGGCCTGGTGACGACCGCAGCCCATGGGGCCGACTCGAAGGTGACGGGTGCTGCAGCGGCCGTTCGCTCGTTGCCGTTGGCGTCAACCACGTCAAACTGCGTCAGCTCGCCTTCCAGAGCCAGCAGAATCGCATCCATGTTTTCCTGGATCAGCTGTGAGGCAGCCGGATCAATCCCACCGGTCGCGACGATGATGTTGTCGGCGCTGACCAGAGCGATCTCCGCGTTGCCACGGGTCGAGGGGAGGATGCTCTGGGCGATACGATCGGTCTGGATGATGCCCCCGATCACGCCGAGTGTTTGTCCGGGCGGCTGCGTGGTTTGATCTCCCGCGGCGGCAGGTGTGGGCTCCGGGGCGGCCGGTTCGTCGGTCTCCGTCTCGCCCTCGGGCGCGCTCTCGGTGACCGCCGTCTCGGTTGTCTGGATGGTCACCACGGGCACGATCATCACGATACCGGTCGCGTCACCTCCGAGTGGGATGGGCTGGGAAAAGGTGACCGTGTTCTGACTGACCGCCTGGTCGACCCGATTGCTGATATAAGCTGCCAGATCCGCGGGATCGGTGCCGGAGAAGGTAACGAGGTTCTGATCGGCATCGAGCAGGAAGATGCCGGAAAACTCCGGTCGCAGTCTTCTGGCGGCTCCGATCTGTATCTCGGCGTTTTCTGGATCGAGTGCGACGACGCTCGGCAACTGAGCGATGCCCTCGAGTGCCTCGGCATTGGCGGAGAGGAACGAGGTGGTTGAACGGGTCACGCTGCTCGCCAGGGTGCTGTCCGAGGCGTAGGATTGCGCTACACGTTGGTCGAAATCGCGGTCGATGAAATAGATGAGGACGGCCGCGAACGGAATCAGTGTCGCGACTGCAAACAGCAGGAATCTGGTGCGGAGGGACCAGCGCAGCATGCCGTTACCCCTCGGCCAGCAGCGAGGGACGCGGGATGATCTTGAGTAGGTGCGCGCACATGCCGATGTCCATATGACCTCGAGTCCGGCGCGATGCGATCGGGAAATAAGAATTCGTGCGCACAGTATGCCCCATTCTGGAGAAACGTGAATACTTTGCAGGGCAAACCCGGCCCATACGGGACGCGGGTCCGATCTAGTCTGCCACTCTGAGCACACAGTTTCCCTATACAACGGAACCCCTGCGGGTATCCGAATGACCTTGCGGCTTGAGCTGGACGGGCCCGAAGAGGCACCGAAAGGAGGAGCGACATGGACCGGATCGTGGTTCTCGGGGGCGGCGTGCTGGGCGCCAGCGCCGCGTTTCACCTAGCGGGCGAAGGCGTTGATGTCACGCTCATCGATCGGCATGATCGCGGCCACGCCACGGCCGCAGGGGCAGGTATCATCGCGCCCGGCACGAGCTTGCGTGATCTTCCGGCGTTTTACTCGCTTGCGGCGGATGCGGTGCGCTACTACCCAGAGTTGATCGGTGTCCTGAATGATCTCGAGGCCGGCGACACACGCTACGAGGTGGTCGGGTACCTCTTTCCGGCCCTGACCGATGATGAGCATGCACGGCTCGACGAGATCCAGGTCATGATCGAGCGACGATACCGTGCGGGGATGCCGAATCTCGGCGAGGTGCGTCGCATCGATGCGCGCGAAGCGCGGGAGCGCTTCCCGGCGATCGGTGATGTCGCCGGCGCCATTTTCATCCCCGAGGCTGCGCGCGTGGACGGGGACTACCTGCGGCGGGCGTTGATGAACGCGGCGGCACGCCGGGGCGCACACGTGATCGACGGTGAGGCGCGACTCGTATCGGCGACGGAGACATCGGTGGAGATCGAAGTCAGTGGGGACCGGCTGAACGTGGATCGGGTGATCGTGGCGCCTGGTGCCTGGTCCAATTCGGTACTGGAGCCGCTCGGTGTTTCGCTGCCCCTCCACCCACAAAAGGGCCAGATTATGCACCTCGTCATGGAGGGCGCTGATACGTCCGCGTGGCCGATCATCGGTGGGTTCGGCAGCCAGTACATCCTCACGTTCGGGCCGGACCGGGTGGTCTGCGGGGCCACGCGCGAGACGGGTTCCGGGTTCGATCTGCGCGTCACGGCGGGCGGGCTGCACTCGGTCACGACCGAGGCGCTACGGGTGGCGCCGGGGCTCGCCGGCGCCACGCTGGTCGAGGTGCGTGTTGGGCTCCGGCCGCTCTCGGATGACGGGTATCCGTTCATCGACCGCGTGCCGGGACATGAGGCGGTCGTCGTCTCGACCGGGCATGGGCCGTCAGGGCTGCAGCTCGGACCATGGTCTGGCAGGCTCGCGGCGGAGCTGGCCACCGGCAAGGCGCCTTCGTCGGACATCTCCGCGTTTCGCATCGGCCGAGAGATGCCCGTCGTGTAGCGCCGGCTCCGGCGCCCGGCACTGAATCAGCGGGCCTGCTGGCATCACGGAGGGGTAGACTCGCACGGGTTTCCGGTCGGCGCACAGGACAGGCACTCGTGCCAGCCCCTGCGTAAGCGGGCGGCGCGGCAAGCTCGATATCAGCCGCCGAACTCGATCAGCGTCTTGATGCTGCCCGGCGACTTCTCGATGATCGACTCGACGTCCCCGTCGAACGGAATGCGGGCGGTGAACATCCGCGACAGCAGCCCCGGCCAAAGCTCCTCGAAGCGGCCCAGATGTTGCACGGCGCTTGCGAAGTCCTCCTGGCCCGCATTGACGATGCCGATGATCGTCTTGTTCCCCGCGACGATGCCGTTGTTGATCGCGTCTGCCGGGATCTCGACCCTGTGCCCACCGGCGTTGATGCTCAGCAGCACCAGTGCGCCGTTGACGCCAAGCAGCCGCATCGCGTCGAAGCCGACGCCGCTGGCACCGGAGCAGTCGATGATGACGTCGATCTGGCCAAGGCGCTTCGCCGCGGAATCGAGTGATGCTTCGCGGGTGGAGAGATAGGTTGCGCCAGCTCCCTCGATCACGCTTGCTGAGAGGTTCGGCTGTTCCGAGCGGGCCGCGGTGATGACCTCGACTCCGCGTGATCGCAGGAGCATTGTGCCGAGAATACCGATCGGCCCGGCGCCGAGCACGAGTGCCGTTTTTGCCTCCCACCAGGGCATTCGCGCACTCTGCACAAGGTCGACGTGGCGCAGTGACTTCTCGATCACTGTGAGTGGTTCGACCAGCACGCCGACCGGTTCCAGCTCGTCGGGCACGGGGATCACGTCGTCGCGGCGCTCGACGATGTGTTCCTGCATGAAGCCGTGCAGGCCGACGATGCCGCGCTCCTCGTACTTGCCCCACACGCACATGTCGGGCTGTCCGGCTCGGCAGGCTGGGCAGCTATCCGGCCGGCGAACGGTTGCCGTGACGAAGCTGCCCTCGGCAAGGTCGTGGACCGCGTCGCCGATCGCCCGCACCCGTCCCAGCAGCTCGTGGCCGAGGACGAGCTCGTCCGCGCCCTCCTGTGGGGCACCGATGGTGCCGTGGATAATCTCGCGGTCGGTGCCGCAGACGCCAACACGGACTGTCTCGATCAGCACGTCATTCGGCCCAACCGTGGGCACCTCGACCTCGGTTCGGTGGATGGCACCGGGGCGGTCGGGGTAGACGGCGATGCCGCGGGATCGGGTCGGGAGAGACATTGTGGAGAATGCTCCTGCTGGGTTTGGGACGATACCGGAGCCGATGGAATTCGACACTCTGCATAGCGTATACTAGCGATGCCTCATTCGTAGGCGGTTTGGGCTGTGCCTGTGCTGCCATCGTGCGCATAAAGGTGGTGATGAGCGAACATGCGTGTTGAGATTCGAGACAACGAAGGCTTCGAGCAGCTGCTCCGTCGTTTCAACAAGGGAATTGAGCGGTCTGGCGTGCTCCGTGAGCACCGCCGGGGTCTCCGGTTCATCTCTGTCCAAGAGGAGAACCGCGCAAAGCGCCGTAAGGCTGAGCGCCGCCGCCGCCGCAATCAGAACAAGTAATCTGCTGACCAGCAACTCTTCCTGCTGAATCATGCACGCAACCGCCCGGGGAAGCCCGCGGCGGTTGTTTCGTTGTGCCTGAGCCGCGTGGAGGTCCGTCCCTACCTGGCGTCCTGATCGGCAGCGGCCAGCTGCTCCTCGATCTGGGCAATCTCGGCTTCGACGTCGTTGAGGCGGCGGCGGGCCAGCGGCAGGCGCTCGGCCATGCGGTGCTGCTCCTCGATTTCGGCTGCGCGCTCGCTCAGCAGGCGATCACGCTCCCGGAAGAGCTCCTGCAGCCGAAGTTTGCGGCGCGCACAGTGCTGGCAGCGCCCGCGGACGTCCATCCAGCCACCGCAGGTCGAACAGGGACGAGCCAAATCGGCCAGCGTGACCTTCTCCGGCACTGGCTCCTCGTCGAGCGTCGCATCCCGCAACACGGTCGCCAGCACGAAAAGCGAGTTCTCCAGGTGGCTGTGCAGTTCGTCGCGCAACTCGTCCGGTACGTTATCCGGGACCACCGTCGAAGGATCGCCAGCAGTGCGCCGTAGCTCGGTCCGGGCGATCTGGTGGCCCCG
Organism: Thermomicrobiales bacterium; assembly: GCA_035936055.1. GTDB lineage: Bacteria > Chloroflexota > Chloroflexia > Thermomicrobiales > UBA6265 > JACCVC01. The sequence continues at coordinate 9,439 of DASYWL010000300.1, read as the reverse complement.
CTCGGCCCAGTCGAGCGGTTCTTCGTACGCGAACGGCTCATCGCCGACTCGGAAGGAAACCGTCGCGACATCGTTCTCGATCGCCACGCGCATGTCCTCGATCGGCGTTTCCGGTAGCGGATGGTACGGTCCGGGTTCGACCTCCTCAGCCTCCGCGTAGTCGGCCTCGACGGTCTCCAATGTCTCGCCGAGTAGCTCGATGCGCTGCTTCCAAGGGTTGTCATCCTCAAGCGCGAGCTCGCCCTGCTCGATGTCGTAGAGGGCGTCGGTGCGGCGCTTCCGCAGCGCGGCAAGACGACGGCGAAGATCAGCCGCGTCACCGGTACGGCGGGGACGCTGTTTGAGCTGCTCCTTGAGGTGGGGCGGCAGCGTCCGCTCGTCGGGCTGTGCGGCCGGGCGCTGCTCGTCGTTTGGCTGTCGGTGAAAGAGTCGTCGCCAGACCATCCGTCCTCCTTATCTCGTCTCCCCGGCAAGTGTCGCACAGTGCCCGCCTTGACCCTGTCCCGGCGGTTGGCCACAATGAAGCCCAGATCACGGACAACCAGCTGTTATCTGTTAGGGAGCGTCCTGGAGGGCCTGTGAGCGACGAGGCACAACCGCAGCAACTCGCGATCACCGCGGAGGAGGCGATTGCTGGCATCGCGTGGCGGCCGGGTGCCACTACCCTGCAGCGGAGCGTGCTCCAGCGCCTGATCGAACGCACGCAGAGCGGGACCTACCAGAGCCTCCTAGGCCGGATCGCCGCTGACCCGGAGTGGTACTGGCGCGAGGTGCTGGCCGACCTCGACCTTGCCTGGCAGCGGGAGCCGGAGCGGATCTGGAACCTCGACCGGGGACCTGCATGGCCCGAATGGTTCCCGGGTGGCCGGTTCAACCTCGTGGAGAGCGCCGTTGACCGCTGGGTGGAGCGGGAGGACGGTCATCGCACCGCCGTGATCGCCGAGGCGGAAGGCGGCAGCGTCGAGAAGCTCACCTACCGGGAGCTGCGTGACGAAGTCATCCGTGTCGCGAGTGGCCTGCGGTGGGCTGGAGTGCAGCCCGGTGATCGAGTCGGTATCTACCTGCCGATGATCACCGAGACGGTGGTCGCGATGTTGGCTCTGGCACGCATCCAGGCGGTCAGCGTGCCGCTCTTCTCGGGCTATGCCGAGGAGGCGATCGTCACCCGGCTGCGGGACAGCGGCGCGACGGCACTCGTTACCGCCGACGCCTGTCAGCGGCGCGGGAAGACCGTTCCACTCAAGAGCGTTGCCGACGATGCCCTGATTCACGTGCCCGGCGTGCAGCTTTGCGTGGTCGTGCGGCATGAGGGCGACGCTTGCCGGATGGTGGAGGGGCGCGACCGCTGGTGGCACGAGCTGGCCGATGTTGCCGATACCGACCCATCGGTCCCCGAGACGCCTGCTGATACGCCCTTCATGATCATGTACACCTCGGGCACAACCGGCCGACCGAAGGGGGCACTCCACATCCACGCCGGATTTCCGATTAAGGCGACGCACGATCTCGCCTACTGCTTTGAGCTGCAGCAGGACGATGTCCTCTTCTGGCTGACCGATCTCGGCTGGATGATGGGACCGTGGTTGATCCTCGGCGGGCTGATGCGCGGCAGCACGATCGTGCTGCTGGAGGGCGTGCCGGATTACCCCGGTCCCGGACGCCTCTGGGAGATGGTCGAGCGGCACCGGATCACCGTGGTCGGTGTGGCGCCCACCGCGATCCGGGCGCTGATCCCTGCTGGCACCAGGCCGGTCGAGGCCACCGACCGGTCTTCGCTGCGCGCGCTCGGGTCAACCGGGGAGACGTGGAATCCTGATCCGTGGTGGTGGTTCTTCGACGTCGTGGGCGAGCGGCGTTGCCCGATCATCAACTACTCCGGTGGCACCGAGACATCCGGCGGCATCGTCAGCAGTATCTCCATCCTGCCGCAACGATCCTGCTCGTTCAACGGCCCGGTGCCGGGCATGGTGGCGGATGTCGTCAATGAGCACGGCGAGTCGATGCGGGCCGGGGTTGGTGAGCTGGTGCTGCGCGCCCCGTGGGTGGGTATGACGAACGGCTTCTGGCAGGATCCGGCGCGCTACGAGGAGACCTACTGGGCGCGCTTCCCCGGAATGTGGGTCCACGGTGACTGGGCCGAGGTCGATGAGGACGGCTTCTGGTACATCCGGGGCCGATCCGACGACACCATGAACATCGCCGGCAAGCGCATCGGTCCGGCAGAGATCGAGAGTGCCATCGTCGCCGAGGGCAGCGCGCGTGAGGCTGCCGCGATCGCGATCCCGCATCCGGTGAAGGGCAGCGCCATTGCGGTGGTCGCCGTGCTGCGGACGGGCGTCGAGAACAGTGTGGAGTGCCGCAGCGCCATGCGGGACGCGGTGGCCGAGCGGCTCGGCAAGCCATTCCGGCCCGAGCATGTCGTGTGCGTGGAGGCCTTGCCGCGCACTCGGAATGCGAAGATCATGCGGCGGATGATCCGGGCAGCATGGCTCGGTGAGGATCCTGGCGACGCCAGTGCCTTGGAGAATCCGGAGGCGGTTGACGCCATTCGGGAAGCAGCGAGTCGCGCGACGTAAGGTCGCGAACCCGTCATTTCGAGCCGCAAAGGCGTGCCAGCGTTGCAGCTGTGTCAAGAAATCTCTCGCGGCGATGGTGCCCGCGTTCGGCGGGCAAGAGATTTCTCCACTTCGCACCCTCTGGGCGCGAGCCTGCCCTGAGCCGAGTCGAAGGGGTCGAAATGACAGGCTGTGTGGCAGCGGCGACGTGGAAAACGGCCCAAGGTCTGGAGAGACATCATGGACGAGCGACTGCGGCGGGAACAGCTTCACGGCACCGAGATGACCGAGGCGGAGGCGCGCATTCCCGAGCGACGGTCGAAGGAGCGTAGTCAGTACGCTCTCGAGTGCGGGCTGCCCTCGGCGATGAGCGTGCGCGACCGGACCATTCCGCTATTCAACCGCTCCTACCGCACTTGGGCGCACCACGGTACCTACATGAATGTTCCATTTCAGGAGGATATGCGTGAGCTCGGGTTGCCGGACGTCGCGTTCGTCGGAGCACCACTCGATGCCGGCACCACCTTCCGTTCCGGCACCCGCTTCGGTCCGCAGGCGATACGCCAGATGTCCGCGCTGCCTTCCGGATACAACGTCGAGATGGGCGTCGATCTCCACGAGTCACTGGACATGGTGGATGTCGGCGATGTGAACATCATCCCGGCGAACATCGAGAAGAGCTTCGACCAGATCGACAAGGCGGTCGCCTACCTGCACGAGCACGCGATCTTTCCGGTGGTGCTCGGCGGCGACCATTCGATCGGCTACCCGGATATCCGCGCGATGTCACCCTACATCGACGGCAATATCGGTATCATCCACTTCGATCGGCACAGTGATATTTCGGAGTACAACATCGACGAGCGCATGCACGGCACGCCCTTCTTCCACGCGACCAACATCCCGAACGCGCCGGCGACCAATCTCGTGCAGATCGGGATTGGCGGGTGGCTGGGCGTGCATGGTGGGGTGCGGGTCGCGCGGGAGCGGATGGCCTCCTGCATTACCCTGACCGACATCGACCGCTACGGTATCGATCGGACCTGTGAGCTGGCGCTGGAACTCGCGTGGCAGGACGCCGAGGCGGTCTTCCTCTCGTTCGACGTCGACAGCATCGATCCGGCGTTCGCGCCGGGCACCGGCACACCGGAGGCGGGCGGGTTGCTGCCACGCGAGGCGCTGGCCATGCTGCGGCTGCTCTGCCGGGAGGGCATCGCGGGGATGGAGGTGGTCGAGGTGTCGCCGCCCTATGACCACGCGGATATCACCTCTGTGCTGGCGGTACGGATCATCAACGACGTACTGGGAATCCTGGTGTCCGAAGGCAAGCTGGGCCGGATGCCGGAGACCGACGACGAGGAGGGCGTCGAAGGCACCCGCCCTGATGCAGACGCCTGATTCAGGATTGATCTACCTGTCGTCATACTGAGCCGCAGTCAGAATTTCCGACATGGGGCTTTGGGTCCTCAGTTGGAGCGACATCAACTTCAGTTGCTCGTGCGGTACCGGGGGAGTTCTCTGCGGTGGGCTTGTCTATGGAGCCGAGGGGGTGCACCGCGAGACGGCCAAGCGCGATCGCTGCACGCTGGAGACGTTGCACAGCGAAGCGTGAGGGTGTCATGCTTCCGGCATGATGGACTCGGGCGACACCCAGCCGTTGGCTCCAATCCACTCTCATCCCACCTCGCCAACCCGCGCTCGAATCAAGCCCCGGTCGCCCGCTCGGCGTCGCCATGGTGCCCGCTGGTTCGTCTCGATCGCGCTGACGCTGATGATGGTCATCGTCCTCGGGTTCTGCGCACTCGTGACCCTTATCTACTGGCAGGCACGCACCGACGAGGCGCGCCCGGTCGATGCGATCGTGGTGATGGGCGCCGCCCAGTACAATGGTCGACCATCGCCCGTGTTCCGCGCCCGGCTTCAGCACGCGCTCGATCTCTACAATGCCGGTCTTGCTCCGCTGATCGTCGTCACCGGTGGCAAAGCGCCGGATGACGAGTTCACCGAGGGGGCGGCGGCGCAGGCATGGTTGGCGGAGCGCGGCGTCCCGCCGGAGGTGATTCTCGTCGAGAACGAGGGGCGGTCGACCTGGGAGAGCGTGCAGGGCATCCCCAGCGTCTTTTCGTCCGAGAGACACACGCGGGTACTCGCCGTCAGCGATGGCTTCCATCTCTTCCGGTCGGAGCTGATGTTGCGCGAGCTGGGCTATTCGGCCTACAGTTCAGCGGCACCCGGCAGTCCGATCGACCCGTGGTCTCCCGTGGAATTCTGGTACGTGATTCGGGAGGCCGCTGCGGTGCTTGCCTTTCTTCCCGAGACGCTCTTCGATTGATTCTGGGTGGTGCCGGAGGGGAGATTCGAACTCCCACGGGTTGCCCCGGCGGATTTTGAGTCCGCTGCGTCTGCCGTTCCGCCACTCCGGCCGGTCCGGAGGAGAGTGTACCGCACCGACGTGGCATCGTCCGTGCTTTGAGACCTGCCACGCACCGCCCGCATGGGTATGCCGCGATCTGTCGCTCGCGCAAGGTGTTTCCGAGCCGTGTACGTCATCGATGAAATGACCCTTGACGATATCGAAGAGGTCCACGCGATCGAAACTCGCAGTTTTCCCTCGGCATGGCCGCTCTCAGCCTATCGTCGTGAGTTGCGCAACCGGCGCCAGAGCTACTACGTCGTGCTGCGGGAAGACCCGGACGCCCCGACAGAACTGACCACCGTTGCCCGCCGCTTCGAGACGGATGACGAGGATGGCGGCAAGTTGCAGTTCCTGCCCTTTCTGCGGCGCCGGGGTGGCCCCCCGCGTGGCACGATTCGCGGGTTCGCCGGTATGTGGATCCTGCTTGATGAGGCGCATATTACCACGATCGGCGTCGACCCGGACCATCAGGGGCAGGGACTTGGCGAGCTGCTCTTTGTCGCGCTGATGGACGAGGCAATCCAGCGGGGCGCGACATGGGTGACGCTCGAGGTGCGGGTCAGCAACCAGGCGGCGCAGGCGCTCTATCGCAAGTACGGCTTCACGGTTCAGGGGCGGCGCCCACGCTACTACAGCGACAACAACGAGGATGCCTACATCATGTGGTCGGAGTCGCTCAAGGACGACGCCTACCGTGAGCGCATGAAGGGATTGCGGGCAGAAGCGCTGCGCCGGGTCTCGGAGCGGATGCGGCTGGAGCTGGCTGAGTGACGATCGCGCTGCCGGACAACCCGGTCATTCTCGGCCTCGAGACCTCGTGCGACGAGACGGCGGCCGCCGTGGTTGTCGACGGGCGCGAGGTGCGCTCAAACGTCATCTCATCCCAGATCGCGCTGCACCAGTCGCACGGTGGCGTCGTGCCGGAGCTTGCAGCGCGCGGGCAGATCACGGCGATCTCGCCCGTGGTCGACGCTGCCCTCCGTGAAGCTGAAGTGTCGCCCAGTGACCTCGACGCGATCGCCGTGACCCAGGGGCCGGGCCTGGCAGGGTCGCTCCTGGTCGGACTCAACGCCGCCAAGGCGCTGGCGATGGGGTGGAAGCTGCCGCTGATTCCGGTCAACCACCTCGAAGCCCACGTCTACGCGAGCTGGCTCCAGCAGCCCGATGCGGACGCCATCGAGCCGGCCTTCCCGAGTGTGGCGTTGCTCGTCTCTGGCGGGCACACGGCCCTGATCCTGATGAAGAGCCACTCGGAGGGCAAGCTGCTGGGGCAGACGATCGACGATGCCGCCGGCGAGGCGTTCGACAAGGGCGCACGCCTGCTCGGACTCGGTTACCCTGGTGGTCCGGCAATCCAGAGGGCGGCGGAGGGCGGTGATCGAAACACGATTCCGCTTCCGCGCGCCTGGCTCGACCGCTCGTTGGACTTCAGCTTTTCCGGCCTCAAGACCTCATTGCTGCGGCACGCGCAGCCGTGGCGGCTACCCGACCCGCCGCGCGAGCTGCCGCCGGGCACGATCTTTCCGCCGCACCAGCCCCCGGTCTTCAAAGACGACTTTCCGGTCGCTGACTTTGCCGCATCGTTTGAGGAGGCGATCGTCGATGTCCTGACGATAAAGGCTGTCTGGGCGCTGGAGCGGACGGGGGCGAGGTCGGTGGTGATCGCGGGGGGCGTGGCGGCCAACCGGGCGCTGCGCGAGCGGTTGCGGGCGATGGTTGCGGAGACCTTCGGCGAGCGCCACCCAACGGTGTCGTGGCCCGACCTCTCGTTTTGCACCGACAACGCGGCGATGATCGCCGGACTTGCCAGGTGGCGCGAACCGCTGACTGGTGGTGCGGCATGGTCCCTTGACGCCTACCCGAACTTGGCGTTTGGTGAGAAGCGGGGGTGATGACGACGTGCTTCTGGGTTGGAGACATCTGAGGTCAGGAGGTGTCATCCTGAGCAGACGAGGGGTGTAGGTAGCCCTAAAGCGCCGCAAAGCATTCCCCGCCCTGCTTGCTGGGCGGTTGAGTTCTCCCCAGTTGGTCTGGCCAAGGCTCGTCAGGATTGCCGGCTTTTCGGAATGGAGCGGCGCTGCGCGCCGGGAGATTCTTCGCTACGCTCAGAATGACACCGACTGTGCAGAGTAGGGAGCGATCGTTGGAGATCAATCTAATAGTCGAGGCACATGCATTTGCCGTCGATCTGGCGCGGGAGACCGGCGCCATGGTGCGACAGCGCTTCTCCCGGGCGAGGGACATCGAGCACAAGGGCACGATCGATATCGTGACCGACGCCGACAGGGCCGCCGAGACGATGATCGCCACAGCTATTCGGGATCGCTTCCCGGAACACCGCCTGCTGGCCGAGGAGGGCACAACGGCCGCCGAGGACGGCAGCAGCCCCTATCGCTGGGTGGTCGACCCGCTCGATGGCACTACCAACTTCGCGCACCACTACCCGCACTTCGCGGTCTGCATTGGGCTGGAGCGCGAGAACGAGCTGCTGGTCGGCGCTGTATACGAGCCGATGCGGGACGAGATGTTCGAGGCGGCGAAGGGACGGGGTGCGCGGCTCAACGGGAAACCGATCGGTGTCACGCAGCGGAGCGAGCTGATCACGTCGCTGCTCGCCAGCGGATTCCCCTACGATCTCAGCGCGCGCGAGGTGAGCAACCGCCTCTGGATTCGCTTCAACGATCAGTGTCAGGGGGTCCGGCGGGATGGGGCAGCTGCGCTCGACATTGTCTACGTCGCCGCTGGGCGGCTCGACGGCTACTGGGAGCGGCCGGTGATGCCGTGGGACAAGACCGCCGCCTGTCTCGTGGCAATGGAAGCTGGGGCAACCGTGACTGGCCTGGCCGGCGAGCCGTTCGACGTCGACGATCTGGGGGTGACGGTGGCGAACCCCGAGCTGCACGCCGTGATGGTGTCGGAGATCGTCGCCGAGCTCGAGGAGATCGAGGCGAGCGTCCAGTAACGTCCGCCGCTTCTGGTAGACTCATCGCACATTCGTTTGCCGTTTGCGATCGCTGTTGCCACGTTATTGCTCGGAAGATTCGGCGAGTTGAAGTCGATGAAACGGCTCGAGACGCGACCCCGACATCCTTCCGGCGTCTTGTCCGGGGCGAGTGGGAGGAGGATAGCGCCGATGAAGCTCATCATTGCCATCGTCCAAGATGAGGATACCGACGCAGTCACCGAGGCACTGATCGAGGCAGGGTACCGCTTCACGAAGATCAGCACGACCGGGTCGTTCCTGCGAACGGGCAACACGAGCCTGATGATCGGGGTCGAGGATGAGGGGGTGCAGGGAGTGATGAACATTCTGCGGCGCACGGCCCGGCGACGGACACAGATCGCGGTGCCCTACTCTCCCGCCCTCGAGCCCGGGTTGCTCTACATGCCCGAGAACTTCGAGGTCGAGGTGGGCGGTGCGGTGGTCTTCGTGGCGAACGTGTCCCGGTTCGAACGCATTTGACTTCCCGATCTCACGATCTGATGAACAGTGGCGCTGCCCCGGGTGTGCTCGGGGCAGCGTTGTTGTAAGCGCTGGCGTGATGCTGGCAAGGTACCGCGAGAGGACAGACCCATGGCGACGGAAACCGCAACCTGGCACGAGCGCGTCTCCCGCGATGCGATTGTCGATACTGCCCGATCGCTGATCGCGATCCCGAGCGTGAGCGGCAACGAGAAGGATGTGATGGACTTCGTCGTCCGCTGGTGTGAGGAGCGCGGCATCAATACCACCGTGACCGCGAAGGACCCGGACCGGCCGAACGTGATCGCCTGGGTCGGTGATCCGGAGAGCGGACCGGTGATCGCGATGAATGGCCACCTCGACATCGTACCGGTGTCCGATCCCAAGAGCTGGAACAGCGATCCCTTCGATCCCGTGGTTTCCGAGGACGGCAAGAAGCTCTACGGGCGCGGGGCCTCGGACATGAAGAGCTCTGTCGGCGTGATGCTGACGATGCTGGACCTCTTCAGGAACGCCAGCCTGGAGGGGGCGCTAATGGCGCACATCGTCAGCGACGAGGAGTTGAGCGCCAACTACGGCACGCTGCACGTGCTCGATGAGATCGATGCGGGCCACCTGCCGCGACCGGACTACGTCTTCATCGGGGAGGGCAGCCAGCTGAAGGTGCGCAATGCGGAGCGTGGCATCTTGGCATTCCGCGTGACGGTGATTGGCAAGGCGTCGCACACGGCGGTCGCGCGCGTGTCGGGCATCAACGCCATCGCCAAGGCCGCACGGGCGGTGCTGGAGCTCGAGGGCGACATCAACAAGTTCCATCCCTCGATCGGGCACCCGGTAATCAGCATCAACACCATCGAGGGCGGCGTCGCGCACAACGTCGTGCCCGGTGACTGCACATTCACCATCGACCGGCGCCTGATCCCCGGCGAAACCCGGGAGAGCGTCACGGAGGAGATCCGCCAGATTCTCGACGCAATCGCGGCGGAGGACCCGAACTTCCGGTAC
>DASYWL010000299.1:0-2802 GCA_035936055.1 Thermomicrobiales bacterium | reverse complement strand
CTCGCTTTCTGCATTGGTTCCGGCACTGGTGCCGGGTGAGTCGTGGCCCGTGCCACTGATCCCATTCTGTCGATGCCGCTCGTCCCGCACATCGGTGAATCTGCCTAATGGGCCTACCGCATCCCGTCGCTCACCATCCCTTCGCTTCGACGTGGTTTTTACGCAGATCTACCGATGCGTGACAGTGCGTCGCTCGGCAGAGTGAAGGTGTGAAAGCACCCAGCACCGACGCTGGACCGAAACCACTGGCGACGAATCCAACTTCCCCGCCATGGCTTAGCCACAAATGGTGCCTGGCGTGGCGCTCCCTCATCCCCGCACCTGCCCACCGGAGCGTGGCCTCTTCCCCCTCCATTCACGCTCCGGTCGGGCATGGTGATCCCTGGAACGCATGTGCACGAGGCTGGCCTTCCGCGGCCTCGCTCGATGATCTCGGTGGTGATCGTCGGCGTCATGTGAATGTGACTGGTTCGAGAAATACCGCACACGACCAGGGACGGACGTCCAGTCGGAGGAGGCTGGATACCTGCTACCAGGCGCGCGGTGTTACCAGCCGGCCCGCTCCCGCCCGGCAAGGTTGAGCAATGGCTACGACTCGGGCATGAGCAGCGTGCCTTGAATGCAGGCACTGACCTGGACCGAGGTGGTGTCGAGCAAGTCAAACGTTGCCGGTCCTATCATGTTGGGACCAGCGACGGCCACTGACGGCAGAAGGCGATGGATACTGGCTCGCGTCCTATTGGATGTCTGAGAAACACCAAGTGGGAGGCGCCGGTGCGGGGGGAAGCGGCTTCCCCGTCGAGTCCATGGCTCTGGCAACGATGGGCGCCCCAACCACTGACGGTCTCAGTTTCCAGCGCCGACCGGTCGAGGCCCCGTGATCTCGACACCAAACCCCGCGGCAGTAGAGATCAACCGCTCGATCGCCAGCTCGCCTTGTTCCAGGTCTGCGACAGGTTCATCGGTGCAGCGGCTCATCTCTGCCAGACACGCCTCGAAATCCCGCTCGGCCGGCGCTACTACGATGAGCAGTCGCGCCGCGTTGGATTCGACGACGTACCCGTGCTCGGTCCCTCGCGGCAGCACGATACAGACGCCCTCTCGGCCGTCGATGCGCTCGCCCGCACGATAGAAGGTCACCCGGCCCTCCAGGACGACGATCAACTCGTCTTGTCGGCTATGCCGGTGCATCGGCGGCCCGGCGCCTCGCCGCTCCATCACCGCGAAGACCGCCATCCGCCACTCCGTCGCTCGAGCTATGGACAAGTCCCTGACGCCCGTTGCCGGACTCTCTCTGTCTGTCGGAGTATTATCGATCGATTGGTGTGTGCCAATCTGTGATTGCATCGTCCATACCTCTCCAGTAATGCGTGTGGTGGATCCACGTACCGGATCCGTACTACAGCCTGGATGCCGCGCTGAGCGAATGGAACCGACAGTACCCTCACATTCACCCTCACAGTTCTGCATCGTTGATGGGGTGTAAACGGTGTAAGATGATGTCTCAAGGCTGGCACAATCCGGACGGAGGAATGGCGGCCGTGATGGAGACAGAACCATCTGGGTTTGGGGAGCGGCTGCGGCGGCGACGGCTTGCGGCCGGCCTGACCCAGGAGGAGCTTGCAGCCCGGGCCGGGCTGACAGCTAAGGGTGTCGCCGCACTGGAGAGCGGGCGCCGTCGCCGCCCCTACCCCCAGACCGTCCGCGCGCTCGCTACCGCCCTCGGCCTGGACGACACGGAGCGCGCTGCGCTGGTCGGTGCTCCCCAGCCGGCCACCCCGCCACCTTTGGCCGATCCTGGGGTACCCGTGCTGCCCGCTCCGCCCACCTCCACCATTGGCCGCGACGCGGAAGTGGAGGAGGTGCTGGCTCTCCTCGGGCAGGACGATCGCCGGCTCGTCACGCTCACCGGCCCCGGAGGTGTCGGCAAGACGCGCCTGGCGCTCGTCGTCGCCCGCCAAGCCGCTGACCTCTTCCCCGACGGGGTCGTCTTCGTGCCGCTGGCCGCGCTCACCGACCCGGGCCTGGTCGTCCCGACCGTGATGGCGCATCTCAATCTCGCCGAGCGGATGGACCACCGGCTGATCGATGACCTCGCTGCCTACCTGCGGGGGCGGCACCTGCTGCTGGTCCTCGACAACCTCGAGCACCTGCTGCCCGCCGCCGCGGATATCTCCACCCTGCTCACCACCACTCCTGAACTCACGATCCTCGCCACGAGCCGGGCGCCCTTGCGGCTTCAGGGGGAGCGTGAGGTCCCGGTGGCACCGCTCACCCTGCCCCGGCTCGTGCATCTGCCGACTCGCGAGGAGGTGGCCGCGGCCGAGGCAGTGCAGCTCTTCGTCGATCGGGCACGAGATGCAGCGCCCACCTTTGCCCTCTCCCAGGAGAACGCGGCGGCCGTTGCTGCCATCGCTCGGCGCCTGGACGGGTTGCCGCTGGCGCTGGAGCTCGCGGCAGCTCGGCTGCGGATCCTCAGTCCCACCGAACTGTTGGCCCGGCTCGATCAATCCCTTCCCGTGTTGACGGGCGGTGCTCGGGACCTGCCCGACCGCCAGCGCACCATTCGGCAGGCGATCGAATGGAGCTACCGGCTCCTCGCTCCAGAGGAGCAGGCGTTGTTCCGGCGGTTGTCGGTCTTCGCCGGGGGCTGGGATGCCGCGGCGGCCGAGGCTGTTGGCGGACAAGACGCCGCCACACTGGGGGTCCTGTCCGCGCTCGTGGAACACTCGCTCGTCATCGCTGAGGCGTCAGGCGATGGCAGCACGCGGTACCGCATGCTGGAGACGATCCGGCAGTTCG
>DASYWL010000298.1:0-2148 GCA_035936055.1 Thermomicrobiales bacterium | reverse complement strand
CTGCATTGCAGGATGTGCTCGCCTCGCTCGAGGGCGGCGCGTGGGGCATGGCCTACGCCAGCGGGCTCGCCGCGACGCAGAATCTTGCCTACCTGCTGCGCCCGGGCGATCACGTGTTGCTCTCCAGCGACAGCTACGGTGGTACCTTCCGCCTCTTCGACAAGGTACTCCGCAACTACGGCATCGAGATGTCGCTGGCCGACCTCTCCAACCTCGACGAGGCGCGCGACGCTGTGCAGGAGAACACGAAGATGGTCTGGGTCGAGAGCCCGACTAACCCGTACCTGCGCATCGTCGACATTGCCGGCTGGGCAGAGGCGCTGAAGGGCCGAGACACCTGGCTGGTGGTTGACAACACCTTCACCTCGCCCTACCTACAGCGGCCGCTCAGCCTCGGTGCGGACTTCGTGCTCCACAGCACGACCAAGTACCTCGGCGGGCACTCCGACGTCGTCGGTGGCGCGGCGGTTGGCAACGACCCCGAGGTGCAGCAGATTCTCGCTTTCCATCAGAACGCGGCCGGTGCGGTGCCGGGACCGATGGACTGCTGGTTGACGCTGCGCGGCATCAAGACGCTGGGCGTGCGCATGGACCGCCACAGCGCGAACGCAGCCAAGGTTGCCGAATGGCTGCAGGCGCAGGATGAGGTGGAAACGGTCTACTACCCCGGTCTCCCGTCGCATCCGAACCACGAGATCGCCGTGCGGCAGATGTCCGGCTTCTCCGGCATGGTCTCCTTCACACTGAAGGGCGGGTACGAGGTTGCCGAGAAGCTGGTCGAGAACACGCGCGTCTTCACGCTCGCAGAGAGCCTCGGGGGTGTGGAGTCGCTGATCGAGCACCCCGCGAAGATGACTCATGCCAGCACGGCGGGGACCGGCGCCGAGGTCGAGGACTCGCTCGTCCGACTCTCGGTCGGCATCGAGCATGTTGACGATCAGATCGCCGATCTCGAGCAGGCGATGCAGGCGGCGACCCGCCGGCAGCTGATCGGTGCGTCGTCCCGGCACGCCGACTAGCATTCCCGACGAGCGTAACCGTCGTCACCGTGCCCCTGTCTGTCGGGACAGGGGCACTTGCTATGCTGAGCGTCGGTGATTATTGAGGCGCATGTACGAGGATAAGGACTATGCCGCTCCGGCGAGAAGGCGATCAGATCGAGGAGATCGAGAGCTTCGACGAGTGGGTGCACGAACGGCTCGAGGAGGCGATCGCCCGCGGTGATTTCGACAACCTGCCGCATAAGGGCAAGCCGATCAGGATCGAGCGCAACCCGTTCCAGCCGGAGCTGGATCTGGCGTTCAGCCGGCTGAAGAACGCCGGGATGGCGCCGGCGTGGATCGAGCTCGACCGCGAGATCCGGCGCATGCAGGAGACGCTGGATCGGTGGCTGCGAGCGAGCGCGGACCGTCTGGCGGCGGAGGCGGCGCGGATCCGGGCGCTTGAGGAAGTCCCGGTGGAGGCGCAGCCCTCCCCCTGGCAGCCGTGGTACCGACGCTGGTGGCCGTTCCGGCTTTTCGTGGTTGACCCCGAGGGCCCCGGCGAGGATGACCTGATCGTCGAGTGGCGTCGGTGGGACTTTGAGCGCCGACGGGATCGGGAGCAGTACCTCGAGCGGGCGAAGCAGCTCGATGCCAAGATTCAGCTCTTCAACAACTCCGTTCCGCGCAATCTCTGGCATCTGGAGAAACTGCGCTTCCTGCCCGCCAAGGCCTCGCAGCGCTTCGACACCGCGGTCCCGAAGCGATGACCTGATGCTGGCTGGAAGCAATCGCTGCTCAACTCAACGTGTAGACCGGGACTGACATGTCGCATTGTCCTGTAAGATCTTGGTCTCGCCGGGGCCGGCTCACTTGGTGGCAGCATAGGTGCTTCGACCGGATCGTCAGACAAGCCGTGCGGCCCACTGGCCGACGTCCATTCGAACCCGCCATTTGAGGCACCGGGCTGCGAGTGGATGCAACCAAGAAGGCCCGAGTGGAGGAACCCACCCGGGCCTTCATACGCGATGACGGCTAGTCCGCAGCGACGCCGGAGACGTCGGGGAGGTGCTGGAGTGCCTCGTCGATCGCCTCCTGAGGATGTTCGTAGTCGGTCAGCTTGCCAGCCAGGTAGTTCTGGTAGGCGGCGAGATCGAAGTTGCCGTGG
>DASYWL010000297.1:0-7318 GCA_035936055.1 Thermomicrobiales bacterium | reverse complement strand
CCGGCCCGATGGCCGGCGGCCCTGTGGTGATCACCGACGCGGTCGCGCCGCTGCGCAATCTCGACGAGCCTGACCAGCACGCGCGCTTCGTCCGCTCGATTCGAGGCCGCACGGTGGTGAGCAGGATGGGCCGTCCGGTGGGCAAGGTCGCCGACGTGCTCTATGAAACGAAGCTTTCGGAGGATCACGTGACGGGGATCGAGTCGCGGCGCATCATCCCGCGCTATATCGTCGTGCAGACCGGCTCGGCACTGAAGTTCGGCAAGCGCCTGACGGCCGTGCCCGCGGAGTTGGTCGACGCCGATCAGGACCCGGTACTGCTCCGCATCACGCGGGCGGAGCTGTGTGACGCACCCAGGTACGACACCTCGCAGCCACTGAGCCGGCAGGACGAGATGGCACTGCGTCGCTACTTCCATGTCCGCAACTACTGGATGACACCCCGCTACGACGACGAGTGGGTACATTAGGAAGTTGGCCCGCGAGGGGGCCACTGCCAACAGCCAAATGGGCGGTCCGTGATGGACCGCCCGTTCTGTGATTCGCTGCTGTTTGCCCTGATGCTAGTCGTCCGCGACAGCCGTCGCCTTGACGGCATTGATTACCCTCGGCATCGCCGGCGCGCCCGATTCCGAGAAGACGACATTGCCATCCTTGCCGACCACCACGACTGACCGAGAGATTCCGTTGCCCTGCTCGTTGAGTGCGCCGTAGGCCGCAGCGACCTTGAGCCTCTCGTCGACAAGCAGTTCGAAGGGAAAGTTGTACTTCTCGCGGAAGGAGCGGTGGCTCTCGGCGTCGCCATGGTTGACGCCAACCGGCTGAATCTCATTGCGCTGCAGTGACGTGAAGTTGTCGCGCACGGCGACAAGCTGGTCGCGTCAGCCGGACGTCATGTCCTTCGGGTAGAAAATCAGCAGGACATTTGCGAGACCCTGCATGTCCGACAGCCGGAACGCTTGGCCGGAGGAGTCCTCCAACTCGAAGTCGGGTGCCTGCTCACCAACCTGAATCAGCATTGCGTGCTCCCTGCACGAATCGACGGATATGATCGTTAGGGTACCGCAAGCATCCGGTCCAGCGCGACTCGTGCTGCCTCTGCGGTGTCCGGTTCCACAGAGATCTCGTTGACCACGCGCCCCTCCACCAGGTGCTCCAACGCCCAGAGGATGTACGCCGAGTGGATCCGATACATGGTCGAGCACGGGCAGATGACCGGGTCGAGGCAGAAGATCGTCTTGTCCGGCATCTGGCTCTGAAGACGGCGAACGAGGTTGATCTCGGTACCAACCGCCCACGTGGTGCCAGACGGCGCGTTGCGGATGATGTCAATGATGTACTCCGTGGATCCGTCCATGTCGGCAGCCTGAACCACTTCAGCGCGGCATTCCGGGTGGACAATCACGGTGGCGTCCGGGTGCTCGGCCCGCGCCTTCTCGATCTGCTCGACCGAGAATCGCGCGTGCACGCTGCAGTAGCCCTTCCAGAGGAAAATGCGCGCCGCCTTGAGCTCCTCCTCGGTGTTGCCGCCGAGCGGCTGGAACGGGTCCCAGACGACCATCTCCTCCTCGGGAATGCCCTTCTTGAGCGCCGTGTTCCGGCCCAGATGCTCGTCCGGGAAGAACAACAGCTTGTCGCCGCGCTCGAACGCCCAGTCGTACACCCGTTCCGCATTCGAGGAGGTGCACACAATGCCGCCGTTGCGCCCGCAGAACGCCTTGATCTCCGCACTGGAGTTCATGTAGGTGACCGGCACGGCGCCAGTGATGCCGAGACGCTCCAGCGTCGCCCACGCCGCAGCAACGTCGTCGCCGTTGGCCATGTCGGCCATTGAGCAGCCTGCCTCGAGATTTGGCAGGATCACCTGCTGATGCGGCGAGCCGAGGATGTCGGCGCTCTCGGCCATGAAGTGGACGCCACAGAAGAGCGTGTAGTCTGCCTTCGATTGGCTCGCTGCCTGCTGCGAAAGCTTGTAGGAGTCGCCCTGGAAGTCGGCGAACTGGACAACCTCGTCACGCTGGTAGTGGTGGCCGAGGATCGTCAGGCGGTCACCGAGCTGTTCCTTGAGCGCAAAGATTCGCGCGTCCCGCTCCTCCACCGGCATCCTGAAATACTCCCTCCGGATCTTCTCCTGGTGATTCGGATGCACATCGTACGCTGCCAGCCGGTCGTAGGCGCCGATACCCTCCTCGGGCACGCAGGCCGCCGGCTCCAGCTGCGTGTCCTGCAGCCACAGGGTCTTGAACTTCCGCTCCTCGGCCGGCTTCGTCTCAGGCCAGAGGGTGGCGGTTCCGGGATTCATGTTGTTCGCCATGTAGAGGAGCTCTCCCGCCGGAATGAACTGGCTCCGGCCGTTCGCGAACGCTCTTCGCTCACAAGTACTGTGCAAAGCCTAGGGGGTTTGGGAGTAATTGTCAACATGACACTAAGTCCATGTTGTCAGTTAGTTACAGCCGGTACGCCATGAAGCTGTCCTGTGGGGTGCTGGTCTCGGGAGCCCTGCCAAGCAAGGGGGAAACTGAGTTGGACGTGACGGGCGGATTTCGTCCCGATTCGGGTTCACCTCGCCTACAACTCGGACGGCACAATCACCCCGCCTAGCGGCCAGCCCGTCACACGATCCCAGGCGTCGCTGGCGCTATCCTGCGCGCTCTGCACCCGCTCAACGATCCCCTGGACCCACGACAACCTGCCAGTCCACTCGTTCGGCTGCAGCCCGCCATCCCATGCCCATCCGGACACCGGCTCACCGTCGATCTCGGTTTCGATGGGCCAGAACCGGTACTCGCCCCTCGTCTCGGAGAGCCCGATGACCCGCACCTCCGCGCCCTCCGGCACCACGCCGAGCGGTCGTGCGTCGATTGTCGGTCCGCCGCGGATGTTGAGCCGGTCGACCACAACTGTCGTCTCGGTGCCCGGCGCGACGCTCAGGAAATTCTCGACAAGTGCCTCCGGACCGCGCCGCAGGAAGAGGATCAGCCCGAGCAACAGCGTGCCGGTCAGCATCACGAGAAAGAGACGCCACAGGAACCGACGCGTTCGTCGGGAACGACGCGCCAGTCGCCCCCCACGCCGGTAGAGACGCCCTAGGGGCCCGGACCTATCCTCCCTCAATTCGGGAATCGCGTCCTCGTCGGCTCCGTCCAGTTCCGCTACGCGCTCACGCCAACGGAGCCGGAGTCGGTGTGAGGGCTCGATGCGCTGTCGACCAGCACGGTGCTCGAGGACGGTGGTGCGTCCTGCATCATCGATCTCCTCTCCCTCAAGTCCGGCGCGGAAGAGGCGCGCGACTGTTCGCACATCGTGGATTCGATCGCTGGGATTCTTGACCAGTGTCCAGCCCACCACATCGTCGACCCATGCGGGCAACTCCAGCTCGGGGCAGACGTTCGACGGGGCGACCGGCAACTCCTCGAGATGGGCATACATCAGCTGCCGCTTCTGCTCAGGACCCTCCGGGATGTCGAACGGCAGTTGGCCGGTCAGCAGTTCGTAGACGACGCAGCCCACCGAGTAGACGTCCGTCTCGACGCCAACCGCGTCGCCCCTCGCCTGCTCCGGCGCCAGGTACGCGACCGTGCCGAAGGCGATGCCGCCACCTGCCTCGATGCGGGCCCCTGGCGGCTGCGCGAGACCGAAGTCAATGATCTTCACCTCGCCAGATGCGGTGATCATGATGTTCTGCGGCTTGATGTCGAGGTGGACCATGTTGCGCTCGTGGATGTGCCCAAGCGCATTGGCGACCTGCTGCAGGATGAGCGCGACCGACTCCGGCGGCAACGGCCCCTCCCGCTGCACCAGTTCCTTCAGCGTCTCGCCATCGACGTACTCCATCACGACCCAGGAGCCGTCCTGCTCCTCGTAGAGATCGTAGATGGTCACGAGGTTGGGGTGATTGACGAAGGCCATCGCGCGCGCCTCGCGCCGGAACCGGGCGCGCGAATTGGGATCACGCTGGTACTCGGTGCGGAGGGTCTTGAGGGCGATCGTGCGACGGGACTGCAGGTCAAAACCCTGGTACACCATCGCCATGCCGCCGATGCCGACCGGGTGATCGAGATCCACGCTATATCGGTTGCCGATGATGACCCGGCTGCCACCGTGTTCTGCGGATTGACCCATCGCGCGCTGCTGACCCCGTCGGCCGTCCAGGCTCGCTCGTCCTGCTGCTTTCGTCCGCAGGCCCGGTCCCGTCGCCGTCTCCTTGGGGAACTCTACCACCAGACCGCTCTCACTCTGGCTCGACATGGGGTTGTTGACACCCACGGGTGGGGATTGCACACTCCAATAACCAAACAAGCGCACCGCGGGAGAGTGCCTGGAAACGACAAGCAGAGCGATCACCCAAAGTTCCCGGAGCGCAAAGGAGGAATCCATGACGAGACCAGTCACCTTGTTCACCGGGCAGTGGGCCGATCTGCCGCTGGAGGAGCTCGCGCCCAAGGCGAAGGAGATGGGCTTCGACGGCCTCGAGCTCTGCTGTTGGGGCGACCACTTCGAAGTCCAGCGGGCCGTCAGCGAGCCCGACTACGTCGACTCCCGGTGGGACATCCTCAAGAAGAACAACCTGAAGTGCTTCGCCATCGGCAACCACCTCGTGGGGCAGGCCGTCTGCGATGCCGTGATCGATCAACGCCACAAGGGCATCGTGCCGCCGCACGTCTGGGGCGACGGTGATCCCGAGGGCGTCCGGCAGCGCGCCGCCAAGGAGATGCAGGACACGGCCCTGGCCGCAGCGAAGTTCGGCGTGCCGGTTGTCACCGGGTTTACCGGGTCCGCCATCTGGCATGTGTTGGCGATGTTTCCCCCGGTACCACCTCAGCTGATCGAGGACGGCTACCGGGACTTCGCCGACCGCTGGAACCCGATCCTGGACGTCTTCGACGAGGTGGGGGTGAAGTTCGCGCTCGAGGTCCACCCATCCGAGATCGCCTATGACTTCTGGACGACCAAGCGCGCCATGGACGCCATCGACCACCGCGAGGCGTTCGGCATCAACTACGACCCGAGTCACCTCTACTGGCAGATGCTCGATCCAGTCGCGTTCATCTATGAGTTCGGTGACCGCATCTTCCACGCCCACGTGAAGGAATCGATCCTTGTGCTCGACGGCCGGAACGGCATCCTCGGGTCACATCTCTTGTTCGGCGATCACCGCCGCGGATGGGACTTCGTCTCGCCGGGACGCGGCGGCGTGCCATTCGAGCGCGTCTTCCGGGCGCTCAACGACGTCGGCTACGATGGCCCGCTCTCAGTCGAATGGGAGGACTCAGGAATGAACCGGGAGCAGGGAGCACGCGAGTCGGTCGAACTGGTTAGGCGCCTCGACCTCGTCCCGAGTGATGTCGCGTTCGACGCCGCGTTTCAGCGGAGCTAGGGGGAAAGAGACATGGCAGAGATCGGTGTCGGTCTCGTCGGCTACAAGTTCATGGGTCGTGCACACTCAAACGCCTACCGCCAGGTACCGCACTTCTTCGACGTGGATCCAAAGCCACGCATGGTGGCGATCGCCGGGCGGAACGAGGAGGCGTGTCGCGAAGCTGCGGAGCAGCTCGGCTGGGAAGGCTACGAGACGGACTACCACCGGCTCGTGGCGCGGGATGACATCCAGCTCGTGGACGTCTCCACCCCCGGCTACAACCACCACGAGATCGTGCTCGCCGCGCTGGCGGCTGGCAAGCATGTCTTGTGTGAGAAGCCGCTGGCCAACACGCTGGAAGAGGCACAGGAGATGCTGACCGCCGCCCGCAAGGCCGGCACGGTCAACATGGTCAACTTCAACTACCGGCGTGTGCCGGCGGTCCAACTGGCCAAGCGCCTCGTCGACGAGGGCAAGCTCGGCGAGATCCGACACTTCCGCGCGCGCTACCTGCAGGACTGGATCCTCGATCCACAGTTCCCGCTCGTGTGGCGCATGCAGAAGGAGCTGGCCGGCTCCGGCGCCCTCGGTGATATCGGCGCGCACATCACCGACCTCGCAATGTACCTTGCCGGTCCGGTCACTGAGGTGGTGGGCTCGATGGAGACCTACATCAGGGAGCGGCCGATCGAGGTCGAGAGCGGCGGGGGTTCCGGACTGACTGCCCAGAGCGGTCAGGAGGTGGGTGAGGTCACCGTCGATGACGCGACCAGCTACCTGGCTCGCTTCGAGAGCGGTGCGATGGGGACATTCGACGCCTCCCGGCTCGCTCCGGGGCGCCGCAACCAGAACACCTTTGAAATAAACGGCTCGAAGGGATCGGTCACCTTCGATCTCGAGCGGCTCAACGAGCTGCAGGTCTACTTTGTCGATGACGAGGAGGGCCTCCAGGGCTTCCGGACGATCGATGTCACGGAGCCGGCACACCCGTACATGGAGAACTGGTGGCCGGCAGGCCACATCATCGGCTACGAGCACACGTTCGTGCACGTCGTCCGTGACCTGATGGAGGGCATCGGCAAAGGCGAGAACCCGCAGCCGGACTTCGAGGTTGGATTCCGCAACCAGGCGGTCCTCGACGCCGTCATCCGCAGCACGGAGACCAGCACGTGGGAGAAACCTGCCCAGCCCGATTTGGGTTGACCCCATAGCCCGAAAACTCTTCTCGAATTGCAGCGGCGCGATGTGGCAGGAACACGCAGCGTTAGCAGGAGGATCGATGCATGGCAGGCGACTACACCCCACAGAAGCGCGACAAGTTCACCTTCGGCTTGTGGACGGTCGGCAACCCCGGGCGCGATCCATTCGGTGATCCTGTCCGCGGGCCGCTGGACCCCCACCGCAGCGTCGCGAAGCTCGCCGAGCTCGGCGCCTGGGGCGTCACCCTTCACGACAACGACCTCGTCCCCTTCGACGCTACGCCGAAGCAGCGGGACAGCATCGTCGTCGACTTCAAGCGGGTGGTCGACGAGAATGGCTTGGTCGTGCCGATGATGACCACCAACCTCTTCACGCACCCGATCTTCCGCGACGGTGCCTTCACCTCCTCCGACGCCTCGGTGCGTGCCTTCGCCCTTCAGAAGACAATGCGTTCGATCGACATCAGCGCAGAGCTCGGCGCCGAGACCTACGTCTTCTGGGGCGGCCGCGAGGGCACCGAAACCGATGCCTACCGCGATCCGCGCGACGCGATGCGCTGGTTCCGCGAGGCGATCAACTACCTCACGGAATACGTGCGCGATCAGGGCTACGGGCTCCGCTTCGCGCTCGAGCCGAAGCCGAACGAGCCGCGCGGCGACATCTTCCTGCCGACCATCGGCCACGCGCTGGCGTTCATCGAGACGCTCGACCAGCCGGACATGGTCGGCGTGAACCCCGAGGTCGCGCACGACGTGATGG